>CAZZLV010000204.1:0-4851 GCA_964655155.1 uncultured Bdellovibrionales bacterium | reverse complement strand
GAAAATGGCGCAGGTGCTCAAAAGCACGAAGTATTTTGAACTTTTCTTAAGGCTTGAACCCTGGCACCGTCAGGGTGAGCACCGAAAATTCAAAAGACACAGTGATTTTGAGCACCTGCGCCATTTTCAGACCCGCAACCGCCGTTTTTAGGATTATTATGCTGCGCGCCATCTCTCTACTCCTCTCACCCCTTCTTACTGGGTGCTTCACCACTCATCTCGTACCTGATGAGCCTTGGGCAGAGCTCGATAGACTCGTTGAGGTGTCCCCTAAACGGCTTCCTGTTGTCGTCTACGATCCCGCGTCAGACGTCAGCCATGGGTACCAGTTTCTTCCCGGCATCCTGCCATTCTCGCGAGTTTTTGCCGAACGTGCGAGTGATGTCGTTGTTGCGCGACTGCAGCTTCACGCAGCAAGTGCTGGCGTTGGACTTTACAAGCGGTCACCAGACACTCAGCCATCCAGTAGATTGGAGGTAAATATTTCATCTTTGGACATAGACGGATACGATCTCATCGTGTTCAGACGCCCATCTGCTCGAGTTACCCTATCAGGTACTCTGTTCTCTTCTGACGGCCTTCCACAGGTATGCTCTGAGGTAGGAGAGCACTCTGAAATCAAGCGTTTTGCTTTTGCACCCGAACTCAATCGCGCGCTGTCGATAGCAACAGATATTGCGGCTAAGAAACTCCTTGAGTGCCTCGGCATCACGAATCATTCGAGCGCGCGATTCATAACGTTGTCTGAGGATATTAGCCAATGAGGGTATTAATCGCCGCCACCGTATCTGAGGGGATTCTCGTTATCCTAGCTTTCCTGATTATACTAGCAGCCGACCTTACCATAGTGTGGAACACGACGATTATAACTGCTGCTCAGGGTACACTGCTCACTATTCCTCCTTTGATAATTAACGCGCTCTTGTGGAGATACAGCGAGTCCCATCCGGACTCAGTGTATGGAAGATTCTCGCGCGAGATAATTGTTCCGCTATGCCGCCAGATGAATACGATGACAACATGTGTTGTTGCGGCTCTATCGGGAGTCTGCGAGGAGCTCTTTTTCCGAGGGGCTCTCAACTATCTCTGCTACCAACATCTTGGGCTAGGTGCGGCTTGCGCTATCACGAGCATACTTTTTGCACTGGTGCACTTTGTCGGAAATTTCAAGCGCTACGGAGCTATGATTCCGATCTATCTTGTTATGGGTGTCTACCTATGGGCAGTGCACTACTGGACAAGTTCACTTGCCGGAGTAGCTTTAACACACGGGCTCTATAACTTTCTCGTCATTACTACAGTTAGAATAAAGCTCAGCCGCCCCCAAACATAGCCCGCGCTTCGCGGATAGCGCTTTGGACAGCACCAAGATCTTGGGCGCACGAATAAATCCCAAAGCTCATCCGCACCGTGGCCTGAAGACCAAGCCGCCGCAGAGTGGGCATTGCACAGTGATTTCCCGCACGTATCTGCAGATTATGAGTATCAGCAATTGTTGCAAAGTCATGCGGATGCACACAGTCAATTCCAAAGGAAACTACCGCTGCCTGTTCACCACCGGTTGTTGCCGGGCCGTACGATGTTACTCCCGGCTCATCACGCAACATCATCAACGATTCCTGTACAAGACTATGCTCGTGTCGACGCACCTCACCCCTGTCAAATCGTTGTAAAAACTGAATCGCAGATCCAAGCGCAATCGCCTCCGGAAATGCTGGAGTTCCTGCCTCGAATCGCTGTGGGACTTCGGCCCAACCTGACCCTTCAACGCTAACATAAGAGATCATATCGCCACCGCCTTGGAACGGTTGCATCTCTGCAAGTCGTTCAGGCTTACCGTACAACACACCGATTCCAGTCGGACCGTAGATCTTATGCCCAGAAAAAACATAGAAGTCACAGCCCAGCGATTCAACATCAACCCCCAGGTGCGCTGCTCCTTGAGCACCATCTACCAACACCCGCGCACCATAGCGCTGGGCCAGGGACACTAGCTCTTCGAGCGGCGTAACCGTTCCCAACGAATTTGCGAGCTGGGTGATTCCTACCAGCTTTGGCCGAAGCACAGAGACCTTGCGCTCAAAATCAGCCACATCCAACCGACCATCAGAAGTGATATCAACGAACTCTATCCGGAGTCCACGTCGTTTGGCCACGAGTTGCCACGGAACGATGTTACTGTGGTGCTCCAAAAGCGTTAGCAGAATTACATCCCCCTGTTGGAATAGCGCCTCAAAACCGTAGGCCACCGTATTAATAGCCTCGGTCGCACCACGCACAAAAACTATGGAACGCTCACTCGCAGCCCCGATATAGCGAGCAATAATTCGCCGGGCCTCATCATAACGCTCCGATGCAACGGCACTCAGTCGATATGCCCCCCGATGCACGTTAGCATTATTGTGAACCAGTACGTGTCGTAGCGTATCAAGCACCTCAGCTGGCTTCTGGCTAGTTGCCGCTGAATCGAGATATGCCCCCCCTGGTCCCTCAGTAAAAAACGGAAAGTGCGCCCGCGCAGCCGCACCTGGCCTATACTCTTTCTCTGAATTCATGCGCTGCTCCTCTGCTATCTCATCATCAAATACGAACCTGCAGTTTACACAGTTTCTGCCCGCCAGGACAGAAACCAACAACAATCCTCTCCGTAGGGCGCTTTGGCTAGAGATAAATAGCTATTGACACTCGAGAATCTCAAAGTCGTATTGAAGCGCTACGGAAACTCCACTTTTTTTGGCCGATGTACGATTTTCCTTGACCATGGCAGGACAGGAGCGATATTCTGCCGTCCTCGGTTTGTTGAATTACTGCCTTTCGACCCTACATTGGTTACCAAAACAGATTGGTTACCGAAGTGGAGGAGCTTTACCAATAAGGCTTGCTCAACATGGCTTATTAGCGGCGCTGTCAGCAGCACTGTTAGCAGCACTGTTAGCAGCACTTTCAGCATCACTGCGCCGAACTGAAGTACACTGGAGATACAACAGCTGCAGAAGACCATTCTCTTGCTGTCACACAGAGGAGAACTAAGTCTGCGTGTGCATGTGTGTGACCCCGGAAAACCTTCAGTGCAGCAATGTGCTACTGTTTAATCGGCGCTTGAAACAGTGGTCCTTTCAGAATCAGCAGCTGAAAAGCAATTGCTACATCGCAATGGCTACAGAGCAATAGCTGATGAAGCGGATAAAGAGCTTATCAAGGAGCTCTTAAAGAAGTGGCAGAGAGTCAAACAACAGAGTCTGGGCGGCGTACGCTTCCTGGAACACTTGTGTATGAACCGGTAACAGGCACCCCTTGGGGCGCTCGTTTTTGAGTTAAGAGTCTGATTGGCCGAATAAGGCGAAAGAAGAGACTTTAACACTCGAAGGCGGAAGCTTGTAAAATAGGCTTCAATGGCCCTGATATCGTAACTTTTATTGAGACGGTCAGAGTATGAAAAGTTGGTCGAATTCGGATGTTCCCCCTCCTGGTGGTGTAATCCCTGAGCTGCGCTTACTCGCGGCGGTCCTCCAAAGAGCTATCCACGATTTTATTAGTGGCGATGGCGATCTTCGTGAAGGAGCTCGTTTGTGGTTGATGGATGACGAGCCAACCGACGCACCACTCTCGTTTAAGTTCATCTGTGAAGCGCTTGATCTTGATATGGACAGCCTTCGAATAGCGATTGCGCGCCAGGCAGATGCACACCTAAGAGAGTTTGCAGCCGCTGAAGCTGTGTAGTCTCCTCGTCCTTTCGGGAACTCTACCTTTCGATGGGGTTAGAGTCTTTGTAGGGGATGCGGCCAGGAGATTGTAAAACGCGCTATGTGTAGTAATACACGGCGCGTTTTTGTTTGCCTATCATAAAACACCGCTAATTCGTTTGTTGACTTCTACGGCGTTTTTCAAAAGTCCTTAGCGATATAACGGCTCTTGAAAAACGCTATCGATTCGCGGACGCGAATCAAAACAACAACCGATAGTGATTTACGGCAAAAGCCTTGTCAGTTTTACTGGCACGGATTTTAGCAAATCACTATAGAGCACCGCCAATTCGTTTTTTACTTCCAGTCCTAAGAGGTAACCGTCTGATTTTCCGGCTCTTCGTGGAATCGAGTGGGTAGAATTGGCGTTTTCGGACGTGAACGTGCACGTGCACGTTCACGCGGAAATACGTGATTTATCACTCAAAACAATGGGTTATGACCCATCAGCAGCCATCGGCACCCACTCGTTTCCGCGATGAGCCGATTTTCCTAGTGCAGTAAGCAGATTATCCTAAAAACGGCAGTTAAGGAGGATGAAAATGGCGCAGGTGCTCAAAAGCACGAAGTATTTTGAACTTTTCTTAAGGCTTGAACCCTGGCACCGTCAGGGTAAGCCCCGACAATTCAAAATACAAAGTGATTTTGGGCATATGCGCCATTTTCAGACCCTCAACTGCCGAGTTTAGGATTATACATTTTGCATCTTCCTGGGCATCAATCTGCCGGGATATAATTAAAACAGGGTCTAAAAATTAGCTGCAACTGGCCTATAATCCTTAACTCGGCAGTTAAGGAGAACGAAAATGGTGCAGGTGGCTAAAAGCACGAAGTATTTTGAACTTTTCTTAAGGCTTGAACCCTGGCATCGTCAGGGTGAGCACCGAAAATTCAAAAGACAAAGTGATTTTAGTCAGAGTCGCCATTTTCAAAACCGCAACTGCCGAATTCAGTTTTAATAAGATAGGCTGCGGATATACAGAGTAATAGTGGTTTTGCAAGCAAATGGCTTGCCAAATGCTGTTTTATAGCATCCTAAAAGTATGAGGCGGTAACATTATCCTAAATTCGGCAGTTAAGGAGAACGAAAATGGTGCAGGTGGCTAAA
>CAZZLV010000203.1:0-4862 GCA_964655155.1 uncultured Bdellovibrionales bacterium | reverse complement strand
ATGTTCACGTCCGGAAACGCCAATTCTACCCACTCGATTCCACGAAGAGCCTCTAATCTGCACCTACATCCCCGAGTGGCCCAGATAGAAATGCTAGCTCGGTTTCGTGCTGAACTGGGAAGTCGTTTGCTCCAAAGCTCAGTAGATCGCGCTGTGGCGCGCTGCGTCGCAACTCAAGTCGCTCGCCCTGAACTAAAACCCCAACGCTCACCACAACAAGATAGATCACCACACCACCACTAAATAACCAGCGCTTCATGCCTGGAGTAAATTCCGGGCCCTCCGCAGGTTTATCTGACTCGTACGGTATTACTGGCTCTCCGTGATTAAAGCGGTGATTGAAGCACGTTTCACAAAGCCTAGATTCACTGCCTTCAGGAAGCCCACACCTATAACATCCAGCCATACAGGTACCTCGTAAAGATACCTTCGACCAATCGCCGTAAAGATATTAGAATTTGGGGCTTTTTTATTCTCTTTCAGACCCACAACTGCCAAATTGCGGCTCATATCTGGTGGTTACTACCAGCACTCCCTAGAGAGGAGGCTCTCAAAGCATTTATAACCGCCAAGAGATCGATTACCTCCTGGGTTAGAGCGCCAAAAATTGGGGTTAAAAGGCCCCCTGCTGCAAATCCCATACCAATGAAACTAAGCGCCATGCCACCTACTGCACTCTGAAGGGCAACGCGCCGCATATGCCGACTGATATGCAAAAACTGGTCAACTTTGCGTAGGGATGGCTCTAGGATAACGGCGCCTGCCGCTTCCGAGGTAATATCGCTGCGAGGTCCAAACGCTATACCCACTGTAGCTGTTGCTAGCGCAGGCGCATCATTAATCCCATCCCCTAAGAATAAAGTTTGATTGTGGAGAGTTTCATCTCGGACAATTTCGACCTTGTCCTCCGGCGACTTCCCAGCATACACTCGCGATATGTTCATCCGCTGCGCTAGGTAGCGCACCTCCTCATCTCGATCACCAGAGAGCAGAATTATGTCGGTAAAATCGTGCTGTGGGCCAAGATGCGCTACAAAGCTCTGACTCTCCGGTCGTGGCTCATCGCGGAATCGAAATACAGCGACTAATTGTCCATCACACTGCAACACGCACTCAAGCCCTGATTCCGAGTGTTCAAACTGCGCTAGCTGCTTTTGATCGGTGACAGATCGACGTCCTGTAATCTCTACTTCATACTTAGAGACTCGGCCACGCAAGCCGTGTCCCGGAATTTCGCTGACATCACTTACTTCAAGCAACACGATCTGCCGTTGCCGTGCATAATCTAGCACCGGCTGTGCCAACGGATGCTTTGAGTACTGCTCCAGGCTAGCAACAAGTTGCAAGGCCTGCTCTTCACTCACTCCAGCTGTTTGGATCGCTGTAAGTGTAGGCTCGCCCACCGTCAGAGTTCCTGTTTTGTCGGTTATCAGCACGCGACAGGTGTAAGCACGCTCAAGAGCTATCGGATCCTTGACGATGATTCCACGTTTAGCACACCAGGAGATCGACCCGATAATAGCCACTGGTATGGCGATTATCAGCGGACACGGTGTTGCAACAACAAGGACTGCTAAAAATCTGGTGGCTTCGCCAGAAAACCACCACGCTAAACACGCTAGCAAGACCACGATCGGTGTGTACACTGTTCCGAGGATATCAGCCAGTCTCCGCATTCGCGGCCTACGTTGTCGCGAGGCATCCATCACCATCATAATTTTAACGTAACGAGAGTCCCGCGCCTCTCTTAGAGCCCGAATCACCAGAGCGCTATCGCCGTTGATAGCACCGGAGATAACTTCGCACCCCGGGGACTTTGAGATGCGATAAGGCTCACCGGTCAGGTAAGACTCATCCATAGAACCGCGCCCCTCAAGCACGACACCATCAACCGGGCAGAGTTCATGCGGCAGGACTATCAGTTCATCTCCCGCGCAAACATCCTCCACGGCCAGATCGCTCATGCGTACTCCCTCGCGCTTATGCGCAATCGATGGCATCCTTTTGGCAAGCGCATCGAGCACCGAAGATGCTCGTCTCATCGCATAATCCTCAAGCGCTGACCCACCAGAGAGCATCAAAACCACCAGGGCACCAGCAACATACTCACCAAGAAATAACGAAGTGACTATAGAAATTCCGGCCAAGAGATCACTACCAAACTCGCCATGAAACACCCCCGCAACGAGTCGCATCACAAGCGTCCCACCACCTATGATTATTACGGCTAGCACTGGATAGCTACTCAAACGGCCGTTATCTGGAGAACCCAACCAAAGAGCGGCAGAGGTGGCTATTCCTATCAGAGCAAAAATTGCTATCGCAGAGTTACTATAGCGATTGAGAGAAAAACTAAGCGATATGCCGCGGTCTGCGGGTAGTGAACTTGCTAGCCTCTTTTTTGAAAAAAAACTCATAGAGCGCCCCCCTGCTGCAGCCACCGGCAAGCTCGCGAAGCGCCGAACTTCATTACGACTTGCAAGGTGCGCATAACCCTAAATTCGGCAGTTGCGGGCCTGAAAATGGCGCATCTGACTAAAATCACTTTGTCTTTTGAATTTTCGGTGCTCACCCTGACGGTGCCAGGGTTCAAGCCTCCGAAAAATTCAAAATAACTAGCCCGAATATAGCACGAAAGCGCAAGATTCGGGGGAGCAAGTGCAAGGAAGTACTTGAAAATTCCGAAGCGCAGCGGAGGAATTTGGAGCATTTTTCACGGCGAGCGCAGCGAGCTTCGTGAAAAATACGGCTTAGTGCTTTTAGCTATCTGCTCCATTTTTATCCTCTTTAACTGCCGAATTTGGGATAATCCTAGTTATCGATCGGCGGAGCAGAAAGTGGCTTTGCTTTTGTTGCTCTCTGTTCGCTCCGTTGCGCGAGAGTCTGGAAGGGGCACCATACGAGTTTCTCGGATGATGCCCACTAACCAAATCCCAATCGTTGCCGAAGCACGGGCTAAGCTTAGTTTTTTACCTAGCGCATTCTACCGGAGCTAACACCAGGAATCTGCACCTTAGCCTGTATGGCACGGCCTCTAAGCAATGCTCGCACATCGCCAAAACAGAGCGCCTTTTGCGTTGTAACATGCAATGCATGAGCGCTGGCTACACCATCCAGAAAGAGCGGTGCGGTGATCTCCTGGGGTGCTGCGGTATGTCCAAGATACGCCTGCATCGCGCGCAAAGCAGCGCCACGCAGCTTAAAGCGCTGCGGTTTAGCTGCTGTGCGAGTTGAAAGAGTGATCATCCCCGTTTTATGGTCATAATCACCACGCTTGACATTGACTAACGCACCAAGAGGCATCGAGCGTTGAGCTAGCAGAGACACCATCACTCGATCGCGCAGTTCGTTTAGCGTAGCACCGGTTATCTTTTTGAGAATCGCTGCCCTTGTCTTTCCTGAGACGAGCACCCTTCTACCAGCTCCCTGCTCTTTCACCGCGCAGAACTGATATAAAGCACCGTGTGATACCACCGGGACGGGGGTTGGCGTAGAGATCGGATCGGGAACAAAGCGATCTGGATTACTATCTCCGTCATCCTCATCAGGCGGAGGAGTTGGCGAGCCTCCACCGCCGTTGCGATCGGGGCTAGAGCTAGGACAGAGCGATACATCTGGCTCCTGCTCATCGGTAGATATAGAACCATCGGACGGGGGCGGACCCTTGATGGTAAAATTATCAATTCGCACTCGACCATTAACCTCATCCATAAATATACCAAACGCTCTTACAGTTCCAGCCGCAGGAAGTGGAGCGCCTGAATCAGCTGGCTTGGTTGGCCCAAGACCGACCATGTATGGGGCAGTTCCGTAGCTCAGAGCGCCCGGCGCAAACTCTGCTGCTTCCCAGACTCCAGGCATCTTTTGGCGCACGAATTGGTCTGAGATGTACCAAACATTATCGACTAGAACTGCAAGATGCGTCTTATTTGGCTGACCAGCTGGATCGATCCCACTTAATCGCTGCTTGTACTGGACTAGCGCCTGTGAGTTCTTGAGCAAACCAACGTCGAACTGGAATTCAGCAGTCAGCAGCGTCAAGCCGTATACCGGCTTGAACCAAAAACTATATCCCTGTGCTAGCCCTAGTGGGGTGCTGTTCACCGATCTACCTACATCGAGCACTCCGTAGCTTACAACCTTTAGATTGCTTATCTTGGCCTGCGGTAATCCACTGACTAGCCCAACCCAGTTTACTTCAGATGCTGCATCTTTACCGATTGTACCAGTACAGTAGCCAAAGGTCTCTCTATACACCGTTGGTGGCTCTGCCTTTACCGCCGTAGCCGCGCATAGAGTCGATGCCAGCAACGCGCACAATCTACCAACGTTTCTACCCTGTTTATGCTTACTCCATTCTATTCTCACCGTGTATCTCCTGATTACTATAGCTGCCCAGATATGCGGGCATCACAAATTGCGTGAACACATCTACCCCTGGCACAACAAGCTTCACATGATATCTGTCACTGTAAGAGCTCTTACAGAGAGCTATAGCGTTTTTCAAAAGTCCGTAGCGATATAGGGGCTTTTGGAAAACGCTATCGATTCGCGGACGCGAATCAAAACAACAACCTATAGTGATTTACGGCAAAAGCCTTGCCAGTTTTACTGGCACGGACTTTTGCAGATCACTATAGCGTCGCTCAAAAAGAGGTACTCCGCGATGCTCTCTGATGACTTACCTGCATCGAGCAACAATATGCACTTCATCCTGTCTGAGAAGCGCGCATAGCGCTCCAGCCGGAGCTCTTGCTTCAGTGCTTTGCATTCCTGCTTAGTTAAAAACCTACTTAGCTATCACTGGCCCCCAATAGTCCCACTTTTATCAGAAACTAGATAGTCTCTTTCTACAGCTAGAG
>CAZZLV010000202.1:0-4906 GCA_964655155.1 uncultured Bdellovibrionales bacterium | reverse complement strand
CCTGGAAAGATTTATCCTGTGTGAGCAGCCTTTTATAGCGTTTTTCAAAAGTCCGCAGCGATATAGCGGCTTTTGGAAAACGCTATCGATTCGCGGACGCGAATCAAAACAACAACCTATAGTGATTTACGGCAAAAGCCTTGCCAGTTTTACTGGCACGGATTTTTGCAGATCACTATAGAGCAACGTCTATACAAGCCTCATAAACAGATCTTACAGAGAGCTGCAAAAGCAAGGCAACTTCTGCAGCTCTCTGTTCAACTTAAATTCGGCAGTTAAGGAGAACGAAAATGGTGCAGGTGGCTAGCCCGAATATTGCACGAAAGTACAAGATTCGGGCGAGCAAGTGCAAGTCAGCACTTGCAAATTCCGAAGCGCAGCTAAGGAATTGAGAGCATTTTTCACGGCGAGCACAGCCAGAATCTTGAAAAATACGGACTAGAGCACTTCTCCATAACATACTTTGCGCGGGGTGCTGCCCAATTGCTTGCTGCCAACTGACTCGCTCGCTCTGTAATTCTCTGCTACTACAATAACACTTGACCCCATTTTGAAGGTGCCGATTTTATCCCCAGCCCGTACAAAAAGTTCAGAGTGATCAAAACGGCTCAGAGATTTTGCCTGCCACGGCCGGAGATTAGTCTCTAGCTGCATGTAGCGAAGCGCTATCCTGCCAACATTAGTTGCACCGATCATAACCACCGCAACTAGTCCCTGCTCAGTCTCTATGAAGGTTACTATGCGCTCGTTTACCGCAAAAAGACCCTCAACTGAGTGTAGAGCCCAATCGTTCACCGGCCACAGCTTGCCTGGGATGTGCACTGTTCTAACTATCTTGCCTGTAACAGGGGAAAAAATATGATGAGCATCAGCGGGAGACAGGTAGAGATTCCACAACGCTCCTCTGCTGAGCTGGCTGATGCGTTCATCGTCGCCAAGCAGCGCCTGAAGGGTGTACTCACAACCCTTGACCTGGCTAATCGCTTGGCCCGGCGACAATTCAAAGTACTGTCTAAGCGTTCCATCAACTGGACAGAGAAAGCCTGCACCCAGAGGGCGCTTCTCTGGCTTGATATCGCGGGTAAAAAACTCGCCGATTGATCTAAAATGTTGCAACGGTTTAGTGGCTGTTGTCAGATCGATACCGTAGGACTTAGCAAATATCTGGATGCTCCAGCGTGCCAGAGGCTGCGGTAGTGGTAAATTAGCCAATATACCCAGGAACCAGCTGACATAAGACAAAGGAAGAAATTGTGTAATGTGCACGGCAACGCTACTAAGGTTGGCGCTCGTTAAGCGCTCGAATCAAATTCTCAACTGCCGCAGTGCCTTGGCGCACAACGCTCTCATAGGTTCGACTGCCCACGTGAGGGGTGAGGTGCACATTTGCTAAACCCAGCAAAGGATTATCGGGTTGCACTGGCTCTGGATCGAGCACATCGGCCCCGTAGCCTGCAACGTGACCTGAGCGCACTAGATCAGCAAGCGCTCGCTGATCAACTAGCGCCCCACGACTCACATTAACTACATAAACTCCGCGCCGACACATAGTAAGGCGACGCCGATTCAAAAAGTACTGATTGTCACGCGTCAGACTCATGTGAACCGAGAGAAAATCAGAGTTTGGAAAGAGATCCTCATCTTTTGGAGCGCGCTGTATCGTCGGCCGATACTCAGAAAATAGCGGATGCGCGAATACCGATGTTAGCTCGTCGAGGTACGCCGCATGCTGCTGAGACCACGAGGTATTAAAGACGCGCACGTGCATACCAAACGCCATAGCGCGCTTAGCCACCTCTTTGCCTACTCGGCCAAAGCCAAGAATACCGAGTGTCTTACCTGCAAGCTCCCGGCCCGTATGTCTTCGCCATTCACCCTTATGAACGAGAGCATTCTGCTCAGGGATATAGCGCGTGAGACTCAGGAGCAATCCAAAGGTCAACTCAGTGACCGTTGTGTGATTAACCCCCGGTGTATTGGTAACGGTGATACCGAGCTTCTCAGCCTCTGTTAGGTCGATCTTATCGAGGCCGACCCCGTATTTGCTGATTACCTTTGCTTTGGGCGCCGCTGCCTGGAGCACCTGTGCACTAAAGTCATCCTCGCCACACACAAAAGCATCGAACTTCGTCCCATCTCCGATGTAAGAGAGGAGTTGGTCGGAGTTAAGCGGGCCTCGGGCTTTAACGACATCAAACCCAGCTTCTAAGAGCTTGGTGACGTGCGGGCCTGGGGTATCAATAAAGCTGGAGGTTGAAACTAAAACTGAATACTTCATTCGGGAAAAGGTACCAAACGCTGCCAGCGCGATCAAGCCAAAGCCCGCAAATCCGCTGTGCTGCTCGGATTGACAAGATGCTGAGCTCACTAGATAAAATCAGCCCTGACCAGAGCGCCACCATTTGCGACAATGACAAAAACACAGTAATCTGTTCGGGATACTTGCCAAAGCAGTCTGCAGCGCCGCGTTCTTAGGGGCGTTTTGGCCTGGCCCACATAATTGCCGCGTACCATGTTCGTCCATTCCACTGATAAACCCTTAGAACCGATTACCCTGCGTAGCAAGGTGCTTCTGATTATATTTGGCATATGTTTCGCCGTGCTGCTAAGTGCGCTGGCGCTGCAGTTCATCCCCACAGCGCAAAAGGGCACCGAGTTCAACTCGCTGGCAGACCTTAGACGCGCACTTACATCCCCCTCCGACACAGCACCGACTTTGAACACCGATGAGAACACTTCACTAAGACGAATAGTTCAGTCCCATCCAGATAATTCAATTATCTTTACACTGCGCCCAAATCTAGATCTAACATTTATAAGGGCTCGCGTGGTAACTAATTCATGCGGCATGCGCTCTCCAGAGCGCCCAATCGTCAAACCTCCAGGTGTATATCGCATAGCGCTCCTCGGAGATTCTTTTACATTTGGCTGGGGCGTGGCCCAGGAGGCGTCGTTTGCCCAAAAACTTGAGGACAACCTTAATCGTATAAAAGCTGGGATTCCGCGCTTTGAAGTGCTTAACTTTGGCGTCCCTGGATACTCAACATTCCAGGAAGTTGCTTTGTTTGAGGAGCGTGGACTAGACTTTAATCCTGATGCCGTTCTGGTTTACTTCGTGCAGAACGACTTCGGCATGCCCTTCTTTGTGCGCGACTTAGATGGTTCAGGAGGGATATTTTCTTCAGTAAAATTTTTGCAGCTGGGCCGCCAACTCCTGGCCCCTGACGCGCTCAATCGACAGATATCTAACCTGGGCCTTGACCCCAACAGAGCCCTAGCAAGACTTGCCTCGCTATCCGAGCAGCACGGTTTCAAAACTTTTCTCACGATTAACCCTCGGAAATCTTGGAGGCGCGACCTAAGTCGCTTACCTGCTGCCAAAAAGAGCCCACACGTACAGATTATACCTCTGCGAGACCCTCTCCTTGAATATATTGCCCGCAGTGACATTCCACAGGACGCACTCACGCTGTCTTTTGATCCACATCCCAGTGAAATTCGTCATAACATATTAGGGGCGCTACTTGCGCCATACTTTGTAGAGGCCGCCCACTTATGAACACCACGAGCCGATCAATTGTGATGCACGTAGTAATCATGACGCTATTATGCCTTTTAACCTGTGCCCAGGGTCAGGAGCCAACGATATCATCTGATAAGCGCCCGCTTATAGATACTGATGCGCAAAGGGCTGAGCCATCCACACAAAGCTTAAGAAAAGCGTTAAGTGTGAATGAGCTTAAAATCGAGATGGCTGAAAGTAGCTGGAAGATCAAACGTTCGCTGAGAAACCTCACCGAGTTAGCCAACTCGCTTGAGGTTTATCTAAACGAAAACTGTTTTGACAACATGCTCAAATCTCTCTCGTACTCTGGCCCTCCAACCAACCCCGATTGCCTTGCAAGGATGGATCGATTACTTGACATCTATCCAGATAACCCCGTTGCTGTATGTCTTCGAGATGGAATTGAGGCGCAATCTTGTGGCGACGCTTATCGCGGTCAGAGCATGAAGCAGTTTTTAGCCTCTACGAGCGAAGAGAACGTTCCCGATCCAGCCCTAAGAGTTGGCCTCTCGGCGCAGGACGTTCAGAAACTTCGCGCAATAAACGAAACTCTCGAGAACATCAATAAAGATTATCAACGAGCTGCCATCGACGATGAAAAGCAGCAGTATACAGATGATGCGATGCGCCTATACGACCAGGCACTAAGTATAGCCTGTAAAATAGTTGCTCTACAGCTTGAAGACCCAGCGGCTAGCAAAGGTGTAGAAAGTGAACATCCAGCCATCCGAGAGATTCGAGAGAAACTGCTCAAGGTACCGCTAGCTCTGCGTCCTGAATATCAGGAACGCCTTACTACCGAAGCCGAAGAGGAATTAGCCAAAGCTAAAGGATCACCAACTGACCAGCAGTTAATAATGCAAAAAATGCAGGTAATTCAAAATCCAGAGATTGATACCACACCGCGCACCGCTGGGAAGTTGCGCTACCGGGTAGTTCTCCCAGAGTGTTACAATCTAGTAGCAAAGACGGCGATCCTGGTGCCCAATCTCCCGTCTGCGACCTGCCATCGTGACGGCTGGCAATCGCCGCAGTGTATCGTGGCGGTCAAAAAATGGCACACCTATCGCAACCAAATAGCTGAGCGCAAACGCATTAATCAGAAGCTTGCGCAGCCAACTGCCGGCTCGCAGATCGCCTCGTTCTAATTAGAATATGCCGCTGTAAGCACGGACTTTTGCACATCAGAGTAGCAATCCAAGGCTGTAAATTCGCCGGTTATCCTAACCCGCCTATAGTTAGCCTAAAAACGGCAGTTAAGGAGAACGAAAATGGTGCAGGTGGCTAAAAGCACACAGGATTTTGAACTTTTCTTAAGGCTTGAACCCTGGCACCGTCAGG
>CAZZLV010000201.1:0-4930 GCA_964655155.1 uncultured Bdellovibrionales bacterium | reverse complement strand
CGAGCTTCTATAGCTAAAGCTCTGCCGCAAACTATCTCAATCTGTGGGGCATCATGAAGGTCTGTCAACAAATGAGCCAATTAGAGTCGGATTTGCAGGATCTTTTGATCGACACAACTGGGCTCGAGGCTGTGTCCCACTTAGTGGCAGATCTCCCCGAAAAAATTACTGGAAGTACTTTCATCAACCTGCAAGATATTTATAGCCGCATGGGTGGAGAATTCAAGAGAGTTATCGGGGTTCTATCCATCGTTGATGAGAGCGCACAGGAGCTCCTAGAGATGATTGACTCAGCTAGTATCTCTCTTAACGCTGAAAACTTGCGTTCTGTAGCTCATGCTCTAAAGGGGGTCTTCCTTGAGGTTGGCGCATCACTCTGTGCCGAGATGGCGTTGCGAGTCGAGTCGATTGATCAATCTCTTGAATCTAGTCAAGCTCAAGAATTACTGGCGGGGTTAAGGAGCTCAGTCCTAATCGTTACAAAACTCTCTCAAGCATTGCTGGCATCAAATAAATTGCGCAATGAAGAGATCAGGTGACTGCTATAGAGTAGTTTAAAAGTCATGAGCGATATAACCTAAATTCGGCAGTTGCGGGTCTGAAAATGGTGCAGGTGGCTAAAAGCACACAGGATTTTGAACTTTTCTTAAGGCGCAACCCTGGCACCGTCAGGGTGAGCACCGAAAATTCAAGAGCCGCAGTGATTTTAGCCAGATGCGCCGTTTTCGTTCTCCTTAACTGCCGAATTCAGGCTTAACCACCTGCACCACTTTAGTCCACCTTAACTGCTCTTTTTAGGATAAAGGCTCTTAGAAAACGCTATAGCTTTGCTGGCACTAACTTTTGCGTTAAGCCCCGATCTCAGCCAGCGCACGTTTTAGCCCATCAGTAACCGCCTCAACGCTTAGTGGCTTTGTCAGGATGTAGGAGGCTCCTATCTTCCGCGCCTCATCTAGACTTCTACGATCAAGGGAGTTAGTCACTAGCACAAACGGCATATTTTGCATATTTGGATCACCGCGCATACTCCGTAGAAGATCAATCCCTGTTTGCCTCGGTAGATTTAGATCACTCATCACGATATTAATCGGATAGCGTTGTAGATATCTTTGAGCTTCAAGTACTGAGTGAGCGCAAACTACTCTCCCGGGGAGTGCGCCAACTTCTCTCAGGAGACGACTAAGTAGTTTACACGATGCCGGAACATCATCAACGACCAGAAATGAGAGCTGCTCTAAAAGTCCCGACATAGGTGATTGTTCAACACTATCTGCGCCAGTTTCTGCAGAGGATATCTTATCATCTCCAGATGGCGCTAAGGATTCAGATTGGGCGCCAGCTTCATCAGCGCTAGCAGCGATCTTCTTCTCACTAGTAGGAGAATGCAGTTCGTGTAACCATTTAAACGTCATGCTATGTACCTCTATCTCTTAGTCTCTAGTCAGTAGTAGCAACCCAAATAAGGCCTAATGGCTCTGGCTTACAAGAGATTCGGCTATCGTGCGGAATTACTTGACGGCAAATGTAATCCTAAATTCGGCAGTTAAGGCGGATGAAAATGGTGCAGATGACTAAAAGCACGAAGTATTTTGAACCTAAATTCGACTGTTGCGGGCCCCAAAATGGCGCATCTGTTTAAACCTAAATTCGGCACTTGCGGGTCTGAAAATGGCGCATCTGATTAAAATCACTTTGTCTTTTGAATTTTCGGTGCTCACCCTGACGGTGCCAAGGTTCAAGCCTCCGAAAAGTTCAAAATACTTCGTGCTTTTAGCCATCTGCACCATTTTAGTCCACCTTAACTACTCTTTTTAGGTTGAAAAACGCTATATGCCGCAGCGGCTGTCATTAGCACCCACTTGATTCCACGATGAGCCAAAAAAAAAGGGCCGCGCACCCTGCGGTGAGCGACCCTCTTCAACTAGGTACTTGGCGTACCTTGTATAAGCTTATGCTTAGAAGTAGCTGCTAAGCTGGAAGATGTAACGGTTCGAGTTTACATCTCCGCCAGCAAGGGTATCTGTCTGCACAAAGTCATAGCCTAACTGAGCCTTCAGGTTGTGACGCCAGAAGTAGTAGTTAAGGCTCGCTGATCCCTCTGTAACATTATCATTACCCGTGCAGGTTCCGAATCGGCCTCGAGCCTCTCCATTATCGCAATCGGTGTAACCGTAACGCAGAGCAACTTCAAGCTTTTTAGGCATGAAGTAGTAACCGCCTTGAACATAGAAGCCGCTTGGATCGCCCTCTACAGCCGCATCATTGTTTTGGTAGAAGTACTCAGCATGGAGACCAAAGCCCATGTACTTTAAGTTAGCATCTACGTTGATCAAGCTTGATTGATTCTGAACAACCACACTATCCACCGCGGTGCCCTTATCCGAGTAGGCATACGTTACACCGAGTGATGTAGCAAGCTCCTCCGTCCAGTCGATATCACCTTCCTCAGATGTGTTCATCGAACCGGTTGGATTCAAGCGAACTGAAGCTACTCCGGTATGACGTGTATCAGTGCCAGATGAATTTGGTTCATTCTCTCCAAGGCTCTCTCCGTTAAAGATACCAGCGCTACCGCTGATCATGCCATCAGCAAGTGCGCCGTAAGCCATCGCTCCATTCTGACGACCAAGGGTAAAGAACTCAGAAACAACCGAACGATCTGCAAACTGCATAGACTGTTGATCGGTGTTGAACTGTCGGCTTGCAGCTGTCTTAAACGCTCCCATCCGAATACCAGCTTGATCGTTGCAAGGCTTCCAATCGATATAGGCATCTCGAATCGATGGCGATTGATCGAAGTTAGCATCCGAATCTTGGGCGCTGATGAAATCAGTTGATAACATGTATGAGAACTGACGATTCAGGGCAGTTCCTGAGATAATTAACCTAGCACGATTAACATCAAAGCTTGATGTGTTGCTCAACCCAGCGTCCTCATCCCTATCGGTAAATGCGTAACGGGTTTGCACCATCGTTGCTACCGAAGTTGTAAAGCCGTTATCTGGAAACTCTACACGAGTACCCTGATTCCAGTACAACTTTGAAGCGCCCGAGTCGGATGTGCGAGCAGCCTCACCTTTGGTAATTACTCCCTTTTCAACCAATAGCTCCTCAAGCGTCTTAGCTTGTGAAACTGCCGGCGTGAGCAGTAATAATGCTGCCATCACTGTTATCTTTCGCATGAGTATAGCCTCCCTCTCATTGCTATTGTCTAGTGTCCACTCCGAAACCTTGAGCAGGATCCCCTTTCAGGATGCCGGAGCTGCAAAAGGCATCCACTGTGTGAATAAATCTAGAGGCCATTCGTCTAAACGAAGTGGCCTTCACTAAGTGCCGCCTACAACTTTACCTAGAGCATGCACATGGGTCCGCTAGACCTGTCAAAACTAAAAGCAGCTATGTCGCCGTTTTAACACATCGTTATATTTAGGATAGCTCTGAACAAACTCGCGATTCGAGATCTCTGTTAGAACAAATCTAGAAATTTCAGATGGTTATATGGGTATGGCGATTGTCGGCGGGATCCTTGGCCTTACAAGGCTAGCTACAAAAAGAATCAAAACACCGTGCCACCAAATCGAACAACCTCGCCTGAATATTGCACGAAAGTGCAATATTCGGGTGAGCAAGTGCAAGGAAGCACTTGCAAATTCCGAAGCCCAGCGGAAGAATTTGGAGCCATTTTTCACGGCGAGCGCAGCGAGCTTCGTGAAAAATACGGACTAGTGCTGCTCTCAGAGCAAGCTCAGCAGCGACCCTTATGCCTATCGATCATACTAAATTCAGCCTAAAAACGGCAGTTAAGGAGGATGAAAATGGCGCAGGTGCTCAAAAGCGCGCAGTATTTTGAACTTTTCGGAGACGCAACCCTGGCTCTCTCAGGGTGAGCACCGAAAATTCAAAAGACAAAGTGATTTTAGTCAGATGAGCCATTTTCGGGCCCGCGACTACCGAATTTAGGATCATGATAGCGATCATCCAGATCAGCCATTTGCTGTGCTCTGGCGTATCCGAATCACCCGCGCTGGAATGCCGACGGCAACACCCCAATCAGGCACATCGCTGGTGACGAGCGCGTGTGCGCCGATAATCGCATGGCGCCCGATAGTGACACCATCGAGCACCGTAACTCGCGCACCTAACCAAGCATGGTCTCCAATCACCACTCCACCACGAATCTCCATCGGTTGCTCGATTAACGGAGCACTCCCATCGCCCTCTGTGTGATTACCCGGGCCGATATAACAGTAGGCGCCAATTAAAGCACTCTCGCCGACTACAATTTTGGAGTTGGTTGCAACACGACAATACGAGCCGACATTAGCGCCCGGTGACAGGGTGACCGTGCCGTACTTGGCAGCTATGGTCGAAAAGCGTCCGACGCTAACCCGATCGCCGATATCGATCCGCGCTTGCCTACCTCTAACATCAAGGGTTACGTAGTCATCAATTAAAACACCAGAACCAAGATCTATCTGTCCTGGCACACGAATTAAGCCACCTCGACCTATCGCTGGACGCCTACCACACCTTTTTAAGAGCAAGGGATAGAGCAGCGCCCGAGCAGCTAAACCCGCAAGTCCAGGGATCCAGCCACACAATCCCTGGATTACCTCGTTCAGGATACAGCGCCCCCAACCGGCGGAACCGACCGCAAGTTCACGGTAAGCCGCTAAACCGGAGCTGCGCACATCTGATAGCGCTGCCTGTTGCGGGGTCATTGCGGGTAGATCGGCCATAAGTGTCGCGCTTTTAAGAAGTTGTGTAAAAGTCCATCGCTGCCATCACCAGCTATAGTGATCTGCAAAAGTCCGTGCCAGTAAAACTGGCAAGGCTTTTGCCGTAAATCACTATAGGTTGTTGTTTTGATTCGCGTCCGCGAATCGATAGCGTTTTTCAAAAGCCGCTATATCGCTACGGACTTTTGAAA
>CAZZLV010000200.1:0-4943 GCA_964655155.1 uncultured Bdellovibrionales bacterium | reverse complement strand
TTTAGGTTCAAAGAGTATCGCGCACACCTTTTCTGCGCAGCGACTTCACCAGATCCCCGGCCAGTGGCAACCAGCCGGCTAATACGAACCCCAGATTAGACCAGGCGCCTTCACGACCCTGGCTGAGGTCTCTAATAGCCGCAGCAGTGTCACGCGCATCAGCGATCTGACCGACTACGGGAACCAACCCCACCCCTACCTGTGTCACCTTTTTTACTGTCGACTCATTATCAGAAAAATCCCCACCTATGGCCCCATCAAACACTGAACGGAAGAAGCCTGGAGGTTGAGCTGCAACTTTATCTGTCATACCGATCTCCTAAATGTTGGATTATCGAAAAATCCGAAGAAAAGTTGCCTCACATCCGTTTCGCGAGTAACCTCGGAAGGGTTTAACTCAAAACAAAAGCTTATGCGCTCCACTGCTGCTGCGACCCTTAAACAGATTACCGCACTATCTGCGTGCCCATTGTGTGTAGTGATCACCTCCCCTGACCGGGTGCGCCGCACCAGAACCCTTGAATACCTCCTAAAACACTTTACAAAGAGTGACGGAAGCGCTCCGCGCAGCTTCTCTTTTGGAGATCAGGGTCGCTTAAATCCAGCCCCTTTCTTACGCGACTTAGAAGAGCCCTCACTCTTTGAGCCGACCAGGTTTGCTGTCATGCGCGGGATCGATAGCGCAAAAGCAGCCGATGTTGAGCCAGTTGCTGATTTTCTGCGCAAGAAGATTCCGGGTGTGCACTTATTCATAATCGGCGAGGCGCTACCTAACACACCTAACTTTAAAAAGGTTTTAGAGAGCCACGCTACTCATCTAGCATTCGATCAGCTCAAAGGAGCCGAATTACGTCGCTGGGTTGAGCGTGAAGTAAAACAGAATCAGCTAGACGAGATCGAGGATGCGGCCATAGAACTTATTATAGCGCTTGGATATGAAGAACCCGAGGCGATCGCGCAGCTAGTTGAGAAGTTCTCGCTTTATCTAGCAGGTGACAAGCCAACACAATCGGCGCTAAGGGCTCTCGAACCTGGCCGAGCTCACGCCAGTGACTTTGAACTGGCCGACACCTTGCTCGGACGAAACCGAGGCACAACTGAAGCTCTCCTGATCCAACTTTTGTCCCAGGGATCGAGCCCCTTTATGCTGATGGGCCTTCTAACCAAAACTTTTACATCGCTGCTACGGATCCGCTCGCAGCTAGATAGCGGAGTTAGTCCTAACGATATTCGCAACAGTATGGGACTGCCGCCGTGGATCTTTTCTAAGTATCTACCACTCGCCAAGCAACGCAACGTGGCGGCACTCTCAAAGATCCTTGAGTCTCTGCTGATTGCTGACTTCCGCTTAAAAGACCGCTCACTTGGGCCGGCGGCCTTACTGAGCTCTGTAGCCAAGGTGGCGGCTAAAGGAGTGCGGTGATGAACTCCGGCTGTGCTCGGCGAGCCCGTATTTGTCGCGAAGCCCTCTGCATCGCAATTTTATGTTCACAGATAGTCCACGTGGCTACTGCGACTCCGCAGTCGAAGCAGCATTTAAACGGTCGGAAAAACACCTCACTAATACGCACTGCACCAACTCTGCGCTGGCCTAACTCGCGCTATAGAGGCTGGGATTACCTAGTTGAGCGACTCAAAGATAACGGCATTAGTGAGCGCCAACTTGTAGCGATATATTCAGACCCTCGTATGCCCGAGCGCACATTTGTGCCTTTTAGAGTTAAACCGAAGGAGCCATCATCGATCTATGCCAGTTTCAAACGACCACATCATGAGAGTCTCGGCCGGGACTTTATCAAACGGCACTCAGAAACCTTCCAGAGAATGGAAGCAAAATTTCAGGTGCCACGCGAATTAGTAGCGGCAATCATCGTGATCGAATCAGGAGTTGGCAAGAA
This sequence comes from uncultured Bdellovibrionales bacterium, assembly GCA_964655155.1. Lineage (GTDB taxonomy): Bacteria > Bdellovibrionota_C > UBA2361 > UBA2361 > OMII01 > OMII01. The sequence goes on along the minus strand of CAZZLV010000200.1, from coordinate 3,045 downwards.
CACCGGAGAGCACCTCCTGATCTACCGGCTCTCACGACTGGCAACTACCAACGCACCTGACAATCTCCGCGAAAACTATCTTGAGCTTAAAAAACTCGATAACAGAGTTGTATTTGATGATGTCAGACGACGCGGCGGCTATCTTGAGAGAACATTTCTTCCAGAGATCCCAGCACTGATAGAGATCGCCAGACGGAATAAGGTCGATATACTAACCATGAGGGGTTCCTCAGCAGGTGCCTTTGGACTGCCACAGTTCCTACCCTCTGCATTCCTGCGGTTTGGCGTAGACGGCAACAACGACGGGATAGTTTCTCTACACAACGAAAGCGACGCCATCTGGTCAGCAGGCAACTATCTATCTAGCTTCGGCTACCGCCGATCGATCCCGCTACAAGAGAAGCGCTCAATTATTTGGCGCTACAACAAGAGCCCAAGCTATATCGATGCGGTTTTACACCTCTCAGAGCGCCTACGGCGCTAGTCCGTATTTTTCACCCTGGCTCCGTCAGGGTGAGCATCGAAAATTCAAAAGCCGCAGTGATTTTAGCCAGATGCACCATTTTCGTTCTCCTTAACTGCCGAATTTAGGTTAACTGCTCTTTTTAGGCTGAAAGCAACAATGCAGCGATTGAGAAGTAAAGAATCAATCCCAAGACATCAACAAGGGTCGCTACAAATGGAGCCGATGACGTAGCTGGATCGAGCTTAAGTCGCTTGAGTGCCAGTGGTAACATCGAGCCCGCGAGGCTCCCTAGTGCAACCACCCCCATTAACGAAAGCAGCACCGTTACTGCAAGAAGAAACCAGTGCTGGCCATACATATCTGAGAACTGCGCTCCAACGACGATACGCAGAAATCCAACCACACCGAGAATCGATCCCAGCGCTAATCCGGTAATTAACTCGCGGCGCATGATCTTAAACCAATCACTAATTCGGATCTCGCCTACAGCTAGGGCGCGAATAATCAAGGTCGAAGCCTGGCTACCTGAGTTACCACCACTTGAGATAATAAGCGGGATAAAAACCGCCAAAACTACCGCTCTCTGGATCTCACTCTCAAAGGTAGCCATCGCTGAAGTGGTCAGCATCTCACCAACAAACAATAGAATCAGCCAACTTGCGCGCTTACGAATAAGTGTGGCTACCGGTGTTCGTATGTATGCATCCTCAAGTGCCTCACTACCTCCCAGCTTTTGAATATCTTCGGTTACCTCCTCTTCCTGAACATCGAGGATGTCATCAACCGTTACTATACCCAAGAGTACGCCATGCGCATCAACTACGGGGAGCGTTGGGCGATCGTATTTCTTAAAAAGTTCAACAGCATGCTCCTGGTCACTGTGAACCGAGAGCGCTTCAAACTTGTAATTCATCAACGAAGCTACCTCTTCATCAAGGGATGCAAGCAGGAGGCTTTTTACAGTCACCTCATCCACCAATACCCCTTGAGTATCGACAACGTACAGGGTATCGAGCGAATCGCTCTCCTGACCGTGCGCTCGGATATGATCAAGCACCTCTCGCACCTTCCAATCCTCGTGGATCGTCAGATAGTCAGGCGACATAAGCCGTCCAACACTACCTTCAGGATAACCGAGCAGGGTAAGTGCTACATCCCGCTCCTCTTTCGGCAAAAGTGCCAACAACTGTCGAGCCACCTCTGCTGGAATCTCTTGCAGAAGCGCCGTACGGTCATCGGCCGCCATTTCGTAGAGCAAACGTGCTGTCTGCTTATCTCCTAAACCACTCAGAATGGTCCGCTGTAGGTCAACATCAAGCTCAGCAAATATATCAGCAGCTAGATCTCGTGGTAGGATGCGAAATATAACCACCCGCTCTTCATCAGAGAGGTGCTGAAATAGATCTGCTATCTCAACTGGCGCACTATCGATAAACGCATCACGTAGAGCGCGTAGCTCTCTCTGCTCAATCAGTGCTGAAACGGTTTCTACTGCGATCATCTCGCTAACGCATACCTATCTAGAATATTCCCTATCGTATCAAGAATCATAAAGTGGCCACCATCCACTACTTTATTAAAAGTGCTGCCCTGTATACCCCTATGGAGCCGTGCACCCATAGCTAATGGAACGTAGGTATCCGCATCCCCATGCCAGATGGTCGTTGGCACCCTTACCTGAGCCAAGAGTCCGCTCCAATCAGAGGCCAGCAGCATAAACTCACTCACCGTTCCGCGCACCCCCTGAGAGAGCGCTTCACGAATATTCTTTGTTAAAACAACCCCAACATCCCGACGTGCGACAACCTGACGATCGACGCTCGGCAACAACACTCCGAACCACAACATGACGAAGCGCGGAAAGGCTCGCCAGAGCTGCGCCACGCTCCACACCACGCACATTCCAAGCCAGGGGAGTTGCCTGCCAAGTAACAAAACTGCTCGATTCACGAGATTCATACCGGCTGTAGCTCCAGAGCCATCAAGTGGGCCAACACCACTAACAATCGTCAGGCCACTAACGCGCTCAGAGAGAAGTACTGCGGCAGCCACTGCGGTTGGAGTCCCCCCAGAAACCCCCAGAATCTCAAAGCGCCTGATCCCAAGGTGATCCGCGACTACTGCCACATCTTCGGCCCAGTCCTCAAAGCGCCTGCCACGGTACCACTCAGAGCGGCCAAACCCCGGTCTATCCAGTGCAACGATAGTTATACCACGAGCCAGCGCTTCGCGCTGCGCTACCGTAGCCTCGATTCGGCTCGCCGGAAATCCGTGGCTGTAGAACACTACATTTTTTAGATCCGTAGCGCCAACGAGCCTAAAATGAACTACACGGCCATTTGGATGCCTAACGGATAGCTCACGGCGATCCGCCGCTTCGCCGTTAGAGATGCCTGTTTGCGAACTATCAACATTCACGATATATGCAAATTTAGACAGATTATAAAAAAAGAGCAAAATGCGTTGTACTTAGATTATTAAACTAGCTATCGCATTTTTCAAATGTCCGTAGCGATACAACTGCTGTAACTACTCAGCACGTGCATCGACTGTAGCGTTAGCCCCTATTAAGGGGCGGC
>CAZZLV010000199.1:0-4965 GCA_964655155.1 uncultured Bdellovibrionales bacterium | reverse complement strand
CAGATGCGCCATTTTCAGACCCACAACTGCCGAATTTAGGTTTAAAATCACTATAGAGGGAACGGCGACGCCCTGTTTGTGAGACATGCTGATGCACCTGTAACAAGCTTGCTAGATGGCGTATAAGCTCTATCTGTGCATGATGCAGATATAATCATCGTTGGGGCAGGATTGACCGGACTGCGCGCGGCTTTGGAGGTAAGTCGTGCCGGACTCTCTGTGCTTGTTGTAGAGCAGGACGCGGCCGTCGGTGGGCGACTCAAGACCTCCCGAGTTCATGGAGCGTTAATAGATCGCGGTTTTCAGGTTCTGATGACAGCTTACCCGGAGCTGAAGAGCCTGCCGTCACTGGGCAGGTTGCAGTGCGCGCGATTCACCGCCGGAGCTCGTGTGCGGTCAGCCGGTATATGGCGTGACGTGATCGATCCTCGTCGGCATCCGCTCGATTTTATTCGGTCGCTGCGAGCGCCGCTAGGAAATATAGCTGATCTGGTGCGACTCGCTTTACTGGTACAGCGCACCTCCTGCAGAGCAATTCGCCCATCCGCAATATCAACAGCTCAATTACTCGAACGCTCTCATTTCTCCCGACGTTTTGTGGATGGTTTCCTGAGGCCGTTCTTTAGAGGGGTGCTTCTTGATCCGCAGCTGAGCTGTGATGCTTCTCTTGCACGATTTTACCTCCGGACTTTCTCCCAGGGCGCAGCTGCGTTGCCTGCTGGTGGGATGCAGGCCTTTCCAGAGCTATTAGCCGATGCTCTTGGTCATCAGCACCTACTGCTGGGCACTAGAGTCACCGGATTGGCGCCAAAGCGCGTTACTCTTGAGAATGGGGATGAGATCTCCGCACGGAACGTTATCTGTGCCTGCGATGCACTAGCCGCTGCCGCTCTCGGCAGCCCTGCGCAAACCGTGCCACATTCAGCAACTTCAACCCTATATTTTTTGGCCGACAGACCACCCTATCCCGAACCAATTCTCGTTGTTGATGGTGACACCAGTGGCCCGGTGAACAATCTCTGCGTGCCCTCGAATGTTCAACCAAGCTACGCGCCGCCCGGGCAGGCGCTGATATCGGCGTCAGTGATAGGCTCGGCTGCATATCTTCCCGAGCCTGAGCTGATAGCTGCGGCCCAACAGCAGTTATCTAATTGGTTTGGCGCACAAGTTGCTGATTGGAGGCATATTGAGACCACACGAGTGCCCAACGCCCTCCCTGCTAGACCACGAATCTCCTGCGGTTGGCTCGTACATAATGGCGTGTATTATGCTGGAGATTACCTTAGTTATGGCTCACAGAACGGAGCGCTAATGGCCGGCCGAGAGGTCGCTCAAGCTATCTGTGGTCGTTAATCGCTCGGTTTAATCCTAAATTCAGCAGTTAAGACGGATGAAAATGGTGCAGATGGCTAAAAGCACGAAGTGTTTTGAACTTTCGGAGGCTTGAACCCTATCACCGTCTGGGTGAGCACAGAAAATTCAAAAGATAGAGTGATTCGGTCATATGCGCCATTTTCAGAAGCGCAACTGCCGAATTTAGGTCAATAGGCTTTTATTGGTATTTGCCAAGATGATTCCAGTTCGGCTCGGCAGATACAATCGTAGGCCACCAGCATCCCTTACGGTATGATAGGAGAGCGCTTCGTCAACTCGCCCAAAGCCGCCGTATGCCATGTTGTCGGTGTTTAAAAGAATCGAATACTCGCCCGGAGCCGCCGGAATTGACCTTCCTTTGTATGACTGACTTGGGTGGAGATTGAAAACAAAGACTAACCCGCCTCGTTCAAACGCCAGCAGCATATCCGACACATGTTCGTAGATTTTTTGCGGCCACTCGTGCTCTAGAACCTGATGGCGCTCAACAAGCCGCATCATGGCCCGGTCAAAATCAGCGAGAAACTTGTATTTAAGCTCAGGATGATCTCTTAGACTCCAAAGTCGTCTTGCATAGTGATACGACCAGTTATTTCCTTCACGAGGAAAATCAATCCATTCAGGGTGTCCGAACTCGTTGCCGATAAAATTGAGATAGCCGTTACCTGCAGTTCCAATGGTCAACAACCGAATAATCTTGTGTAGCGCCATAGCGCGCTCAATGATGATGTTTTGATCATCAGCGCGCATGTGCCAGTACATCTCCTTGTCGGCCAGCCAGAACATAACTGTTTTATCACCAACAAGCGCCTGATCATGCGACTCACAGTAGCCAATTGTGCGCTCCTCAGCGCGCCGAGAGGCAAGCTCGCGCCAGATCTCAGCAACATTCCAATCTTCGTCGCGAGAATGCTTTAAAAGCTTAATCCAATAATCTGGAACTCCCATCGCTAAACGATAATCAAAACCCAAACCTTGCAGCTCCTGTGGAGCCGCTAGTCCGGGCATCCCAGTAACCTCCTCGGCGATAGTAATTGCATCTGGCCGCAGTTCGTGGATCAGTCGATTGGCTAGCGCCAAGTAAGCAACCGCGTCTTCATCAACGTTTGCGGAAAAATAGTGGTCGTATGATGCTACACTCGACCCAAGCCCATGATCTCTATAGATCATGCTCGTGACACCATCAAAGCGGAATCCATCGAAATGAAATAGGTCTAACCAGTAGCGGCAATTTGAGAGGAGCAGATGTAGCGTCTCAATTTTTCCGTAATCAAAGAGACGAGTATTCCAGGCGGGATGTTGGCCACGCTCGCCATCATGAAAATATAGGGTATAACTGCCGTCTAACCTACTCAAACCATCAGCTTCGTTCTTGACCGCGTGGGAATGAACTAGGTCCATAATTACCGCTATGCCGTACCCGTGCGCTGTATCGACCAGCGCCATTAGATCTTCTGGTGTGCCGAACCTCGATGATGCAGCAAAAAAGCTAGATACCTGGTAGCCAAAGGAACCGTAGTAAGGATGTTCCTGAACTGCCATCAACTGAATCGTATTGTAGCCAGCGTCTGCTATCCGCGGCAACACTCTCTCTGTAAATTCAATATAACTTCCAACCTTGGGCTCTTCAGACGCCATACCTACATGAGCTTCGTAGATCCGTGGCGCACGTTTCGGTACCGAAAAATGAGGGTATCTCCAACGATAGGAAGTCGTAGGCTGCCACACCTGCGCACTAAACATATGTGTCACTGGGTCTTGAACAACTCGTCTACAAAAAGCCGGTATGCGCTCGCCACGCAGCTCAGTACCATTTTCGCTCCAAAACACTAACAGCTTGTAGTGTGTGCCGTGGGTCAGCGTGGAATGTGGTAGCCGAAGCTCCCAAGTTCCATCAACCAGACGCGAGAACTCATTAGATTGCTCTATCTGCCAATCAGAAAAGTCTCCCAGCAGAACAATTCGCGTAGCATTCGGAGCCCGCTCGCGCAGCACCCACTCTCTGCCGTCTAAGTGCAGTCCGAAATAATCGTGCGCTGTCGCAAAGTCGGCAAGTGATACTCCCCGTGCTAAAATCCGCCCTAGCTGGTGTTGAAAAACCCATGTGCGATGGTCGAGCGCCCCCTGATGCGGCGCTAGCCACGGATCCAAATCGGTTATTGATAGTGTACGTACTGGTGTTTCAGACATGCAGCGAGTGTACAGCTAACCCGCACAGCAGTCACGATTATAGCGTTTTCGGAAAGCCCTCGACGATATAACGGCTTTTGAAAAACGCCATCGATTTGCGGACGCACATCAAAACAACAACCTATAGTGATTTACTGAGAAAGCCTTGCCACCTGTCCTGGCACCGACTTTTGCAAATCACTATAACACTCAGGCTCGCTCTCAGTGTGCTCGCATCGAGTCGTCGATAGCGAATGTTACCTTGCACCGAACGCAGAACTTCTGCAGTGAGTCGTCCCGCACTGTAGCTGAAAACTCTGCAACTGAAATACTTGAAATGTTGCGGACTGTTCTAACGGCCTCAGCTACACAGAGCTGCACAGCATCCTCCCAACTTTTTGTTGATTCGGCCTGCAGCTCGATGACCTTTGATATGCAACTTGAAGTCAACCCTTTTGGCTTTGTTTCACCCGACTTATAAGCTGAAATCTCACTCATAGAAATATTCTCCTCTTGAATTAACAATTAAGTCCCATGCTAGAGAGGAATTTCTTGATATCCATGACCTACCTCAACGTGTTGCTCGTCATAGTCAGCTATTTGTGCCGTTGCTAGCCTTTTAACCCATGAACACCGAATACCAAAACAACCAGGCATCACCCACCCACTCGGCAGCTACTAAACAGGTAGGTATCGTCTCCGAGCGTCCACTACGTGGTACAGCAGTAGGAATACTTATTGGCCTAGCCCTGGGCTCGGCTGCTATGTATCTGCTTGACCCACGACAAGGGAATCGACGCCGAGCCATCGCACAGGACAAGCTGCGTAGCCTAGCCTTACTTTCGTCGAACCGGGCTGGAAAAACCTATCGTCATCTTAGAAATAAACTAGAAGGAACCATTTCGCAGGTAGCTGCAACTTTTTTACCGGACGCCGCCGTCTCGGATCGCAAGCTAGCTGATCGGATCCGCTCTACAATCGGTCGCGCCATAGACCACCCGCACGTAGTTGACTTCGCAGTCCACGGAGGACGAGTAACTATTAGAGGAGCTCTTAAGCCACACGAGGCCGGGCAGGTGATCCAAGCAGTCGAGCGTATCCCAGGCGTGATTGCGGTTGATAACCAGATAATAGATGCCTCTGTAAACACGGCTCCGCTACAGTAAGCACGATCTTTTAAACACCGAGATTAGTAATGACGGTGTCTTTATGAGCTTTAACTGCCTTTGTTGAGTTGAATCCTCCTTTGTACGCCGCACATCTTAACTTTTGATGATGGTGTACAATACGCAAATTGCATTCTATGAGCTTAAGTTCATATTCATTGAAACTACTGAACAAATGCAAGGATCGCAGTGTTAGCACCCATTAACCTAAATTCGGCAGTTGCGGGCCCGAAAACGGCGCATCTGGCTAAAATCA
>CAZZLV010000198.1:0-4974 GCA_964655155.1 uncultured Bdellovibrionales bacterium | reverse complement strand
GCCGGGCGGGTTTCTGTAATTCGCTGCAATAACTTCCTGGCGAAATCTCACATTTATTAAGCTGATGTGCCGCGTGCTGGAGGTAAGCGAGCAAGGATACTTCCAGTGGTATCGGGTGAAGCGGGACCTGAAAGCGAAGCGTAAGAAGCGCCTATGCGCGTTGATACGGCGCATCTTTCATTCTCACAAGCGACGTTATGGTAGTCCTCGGGTGTGGAAGGAGCTGCGCAAGATGAAGGTCAAGTGCAGCGAGAACCGCACGGCTTGGTTAATGGCTGAGATGGGGCTTGTGGCGAAAGGAGCCCGTAAATTCAGGGTTACAACGAGCCCCAGTCGCTCTGAGAAGAGAGCTAAGCGAATAGCCGCAAACATCCTTGCGCGGCAGTTTGGCGTTAAGAGTCCAAACCAGGTGTGGTGTGGTGATATCACCTATATCTGGACGAAGGAAGGCTACATGTACCTGGCTGTGTTTATCGATCTGTTCTCACGTCGGGTGGTTGGTTGGACACTTGGAGAGCGATTGACGGCAGAGCTGGTGCTGCGCGCGTTAAAGCAAGCGATCCTTATTCGACGTCCACCACCCGGGCTTGTGATTCATACCGATCGAGGTAGTCAGTACACCTCTGATGCCTTTATCGCGCTTCTCCAGCAGGGTCAGTTAACGCCGAGTATGAGCCGTAAGGGTAACTGTTGGGATAACGCGGTCGTAGAGAGCTTCTTTGCGACACTAAAGCGAGAACTGATCGTCGGGGAGGCTATCAGCTCTCGATCCCAACTCCGAGAGATGATCACCGACTACATCGACAGATACTATAATCCAGTGAGGATGCACTCTACGCTTGATTATAGATCGCCGATGGAGTACGAAAAACAACGAGCATAGCGTTTGGGGGGAAGATGCCGAAGGCTGTAAGTTTCAAAAAATAACGCGCGAACGGGGGGTATGTCTAACGCCCTCGTGAAGTGAGCGTCGTCAAAAAATGAAACTTACCGACTCAATGAAAATGGGGGAAGACCACCGAGCCCCCTTTTTTAGCACCGATGAACGTACCGTCTATAAAACATTCTTCAAGATTAATTCCGCCACGCTCGTGAAGATCGCGTGCGAGTGCTTCGAGAATATCTCGAAAGACTCCGTTCCTTACCCATTCTTGAAATCTTCTGTGACACGTTTGATACGGTGGATACTCTCGCGGCAGATCCTTCCAACGAGCCCCCGTTCTTAGAATCCAAATGATGCCGTTGATGATCGATCGATCGCATTGTCTAGGTCGTCCCTTGCCATCAGCGCGATATGGTCGTTCTGGAATTAGCGGCTCAAGGAGGCGCCATTGTTCGTTAGTCAGGTCATCTCGGTTGCTCATTCATAAGTGTATGACACCACTCGTTAATTTTAGATACCCCCATTTTTGAGACCGCTTCTAGCAATTGAACGAGCACGTACACGTGGAAAGGGCGCTATGTATGAGCCAAGACGAGGGTTTACGTTACCTCTGTGCTCGTTGGCACCCACTCCATTCCATGATGAGCCGCAAAAAGATATGCCGTTAAATCTTTTGAAGTAACCATAACTGGTATGGCGACCCTGCAAGAAGCAGCCCATCGATACGAGATAGAATGACTAAGGCATCATTCAAACATAGAAATGCCCAATCAGAGTCCCCGTATCCTCACGGAGTTTCTGACCTACGTGCGACATCCTTTACTCAACGGGATGCACAAGCGTTTGCGCGCGACCTTCCACAAGGATTACGTCGTGTGCGGGCAACCCACAACAGCGCTCGACGGCGTCACGAGCAGGGGGATATCAGCCGTAAGGAGCTGGTGAGCATAGCGATGGAATTTCGCAACTATGCTGACGAGATTCGCCAAGGTAGACGCGGATCCTTTGTAAAGGTCTGCCGCAAAATTGAGAGTATGGCATCCGCCTTGGAGAGGCTCTCTCGGACAGATCTCGGGCCAAGCTCCGTGCGACCGTTGTCTGAGATCCTGACCCCGGAGATAGACTTATTGCTACGAAAAGTGGCCGCGAGTGAAGCCGTTCAAAAGGCTTTGAATACCGGAAATGCTGGAATTGCCCACCAGCACCTGAGGCGCTTTTCTCGCTACGCAAAAACGCCCTCGGGGAGCACGGTTATCTTTTTAGCGAGTCTCGAAAGTGGAAGACGGGCGCTCGTTGATTACTCAAAAGAGACCAGATGCGAAGCGAAGGCGATGGTTGTGGCCATGACCCCACCGAATGGGCCCACCCTCCTCACTCATTACTTGCCCCGACCGCCCGGTTTGCATATCGCCCTTGATGCCGGGGGGCTTCAAGGTCGTAAGGAAGATGTCATATCCGAGCTTGAGCTCCTCGTTTCTTATCATGAAGCCCGCGAGGCTTACGTTGCCGAAAATCGCGAACAGTTAGAGACGGTCGCTCGTAGGGAGGGGCGAGAGGACCTGGCACGCTCTCCAGAGTCGATTGATGCGATTATTCGATCTGCGTGTGGCCTCTCTGAACAAAGCCACCACCTTTGGAATTACGAATCTATCATAGGGGTTTCCGGCGTAGGCGCCGAGGGATTCTCAAGTAAGCTTTCCGAATTCTATTTCCCAGGGTTCGGAAATTTCTCGGAACACACCATCGCTGCGTTGGCTCAAGGTAGGTTCCCCGATCTTAAGGATCGCGAATTACAACAAGCACTCAGGACGCAACTCCTGACTCAGCCTTGGAGCAGCATCTCAACCCCGTGGGCAACTGGCCTCCTTCGTGAACGAGTGGAGCATATCGATACCAGCGTAGCCCCCGACCCGAAATGGTCTGTGGCCGTTGTGGGGGCACATGTACATCCGCTTGATGAAGCAGTAGTTCCCGAGGCCTTTAAAAGAGTTGTCCCAGATGGATACAACATCTTCAGCGCCACTGACGTTTTGAGAGCTATCGGTGCACAAGGCCTCCCTAGGTTAAACCCTACCTTACTATTGCGCGACAACGGGGCGGGCTCTCTTTCTGCTCGAAACTCCCAGTGGTGGCAACGTCCATTGTTGTGATAGGCAAAGTCTCCTACTTCACGATAGCTTGTATGACGTCGCGCCAATTCGGTTGATAACGGCCCTTCCCCCAGTGGTTCCATCATTTCCTCACTTAAGTTTAGCGATAGGTCTTTTGTGTCACGATAAGTCACATCACTTTACGAGCTTCTGGCGAGCAAATGGGATTGTGACTTTGGTGATGTAACGTATCATCATAGGGATCCCTCCAATTACTACCAATATTGCCATTCAATCAATAAAATGGTCGTCTCTGCGTAAAAGAACTTTAAAAGTTGGAGCCTTTTTGAAGAGGATGGTATGGAGAAATAGATTGCGTTTTTGGGGACAAGTTGTTGAAGTCAGGTCTAAGAGCGCGTAATAAAATGCCTCTCGGCTGCCGCTGGCTACAAGCGCCGCTGACCGCGTCTTCGATTAAAAAGGTGCTCAACGTAATGAACACCTACTTGTAAGTAAGGCGCTACCCATATTCCGGGCCCCGCACTACCTCTGCGCTTATGAAAAACTTCTCAAAATCACCCACTCAAAACCGTGATGAGCCTTATTTTAATTCCGGGGAGAGCGGCGAGCCCAAAGCCCAGCAGCTCTGGCGCCCGAAGGCGTAGTAGCGGTCCGCGCGCAGGCAACCATCAGCATCTATGCTCAGGGCGCCCAAGAGAGAATTCAGGCTTCCGCACTTCAACTTCTGATATAGATCTTCCTCGCCTTCGGATAACGGCTCTCTACCCTGCGCCTTTTTAAAGATCCGGGCACAGAGAAGAGTCGCTGCTAGGCCATCGGCAAACTGATGTTCTGTAGCCTGAAAATCCTCTTCCTGAGTCGTCTTGTCGCCACTATCAGCATAGCTACGATTCCGAGCTTTGTTATTTGAATCAAGGAACAGTGCCACTTGGGTTTCTGGCAATTTCTGATTCAAGTCGCATCTACCGCCCCAATCCTTAGCCAAGCGGTTTGCAGCGTGTTCGCCTAGTAACGTTTTAAGCTCATCTAGCACCGTCCCCTTAGAGGAGGCCACTGAGAAGAGGTATGCACGGTGTGGCGCAAAGTCCTCGCGGCTATCAGACAAATCTGCACGGGCTCCTGTAGGGGTCGCTGTGATCTTGGGTTCTGTAAGAGCCTCGGAGGCGTTCGCCAGAGCTGCGGCGTTTTTGTCGTCGAGTGCGCCACTTTGAACAACTGCAATCATAGCCGCAAACGCACCTATGAGGGCTGGGTGAGCCCTCATGGCGTCGAGAACCTGCCGCTCTTCCTTGGTTACCTGTACTGCTTCCATTTTCCTACTCCTCTTCCTCTAACGCCTGAAAAAATCTCCGCGCGATCGCTTCCTTCTCTTCTGCTGTGTAGTCATCAGTGGCAACAAGATAGGCGACCTTGCGCTGAATCTCTGCAATGAGCTCCTCTTTACTACGCTTTCCTTCTGCGCCCATGAAACTCTCCTTCGAATTACAACAGCGATATGCGTATTGTAAGAAAACGCGTGCGCTAAGCAACAGCTGTCGGAATCTGTCAGTTTGGGATATCTTGTGATGCCTGCCTCAAAACACCCACGAGGGATCTACGGGTGTTCCCGCCACCCGAACCTCAAAATGGAGATGTGGCCCCGTTGCTCTTCCGCTGCTCCCAACTACGCCAAGCACCGTTTCACGATCAAGGGTAGGAAAATCGATCGCTTTTTTGTAAGTAGCTGAAGTCTGGTAACTGGCTGATGAGGGTTCCGCCCAGACTAACCAGATTAGGGTCAAAATGCGCGGTGTGTAGCGCTAGGGTCGGGTTTCAACGGTCCAAGTACTGAGGAATCTGGGCCCCTCAGAGGCTAAAAATAGCAATTCACGTACACGACCGCCGTTCCGTCAGCAAGGAAGCGGGTTTTAGAAGTCATCAGGCGGTGGTTCGAACGAGTCGTACGAGGGTATTTCATCGAGAGCCTCTAGGGTGTCGATG
>CAZZLV010000197.1:0-5020 GCA_964655155.1 uncultured Bdellovibrionales bacterium | reverse complement strand
GGCTATCTGTTGCAAGGAACTTGCCCTATAGTGATCTGCAAAAGTCCGTGCCAGTAGAACTGGCAAGGCTTTTGCGGTAAATCACTATAGGTTGTTGTTTTGATTCGCGTCCGCGAATCGATAGCGTTTTCCAAAAGCCGCTATATCGCTACGGACTTTTGAAAAACGCTATAGGCGTTTCTGGTGTATTTAACATGGCCTGGCGTCAAACGGGCGCAGTTGATATATACCTGATATGAAATTAGGAACAAAACACGAGCTCCTTGAGACGCTCGACAAGATGGCTGGTGTGGCCTTGCTGGTGGTTGGGGATATCCTGCTCGACCGCTATACTTGGGGTAAGGTAGAACGTATATCGCCTGAGGCGCCGGTGCCGGTAGTGCAGGTGGTGCGCATGGAGGATCGCCTGGGCGGAGCCGGAAATGTGGTGCGTAACCTGGTCAATATCGGCATAAAGGTGTCGATCGCCGGGCTTATCGGCGATGATGCAGATGGACGTATAGCCATGGAGCTCTTTAAAGAGGCTGGGGCTGACGCTTCCGGTGTAGTGGTTGATCCAAGCCGCCCGACTGTGCTTAAGAGTCGAGTTATCGCTGCCACCCAGCAGGTAGTACGTGTTGATCGCGAGGTGCTCGATGTGGCCCAACCAGAGATATCCAAAAAACTAACACGGCTCGTAGACGAACGAATTGAGAGTGCAGAGGCTGTTATTTTATCGGATTATGGTAAAAGTGCCGTCTCAGTAGATGTTTTGCAGGCGCTTACGGCGGCCTATGAGCAAGGTAGGCTAGGGCTAAATTCACGGCCTCTATTCGTTGATCCACATCCGCGAAACTACGATCGATATCGCGGCATGAGTGTTGCCAAGCCTAATCGCAAGGAGGCAGAAGCCGCTTCAGGACGTAGTATCAAGGGTATTGAGGATGCATTCGATGCTGCAGGGATACTACTTAAAAAGTGGGGTGCAGAGATAATGGTGATTACGCTTGGAGAGGGCGGTATGGTAGTCCGCCGAGCTGATAGTTCCGATGGCTTGCACCTGGAGACGATGGCACGAGAGGTATTCGATGTCAGCGGTGCTGGCGATACGGTTACGGCCATCTTTACAGCCGCTCTAGCGGTCGGTGGCGGCCCGATTAATGCAGGTATCTTGGCCAATATAGCGGCTGGTATCGTTGTTTCCGAAGTCGGTACCGCGGCTATAAAGCTCGATAAATTACGCGAGCAAGTCGAGAAGTGGGAGATGTGACGACTGATGAGAGAGAGCGTAGAGCGATGCGCGGTTAAAAGTATGACCGGCTTTGCTCGGATATCTTGCTCCTACTTAGACGTTGACCTTGAGGTCGAGATTCGATCTGTTAACCATCGATTTTTTGAGCTGGCAGTTAAGGGGCCGCGCAGCATATTTGCATTCGAACGCGACTTTAAAGCGGCACTGCAGGCTGAGCACCGGCGCGGACGCTTTGAATTATCTGTCTCACGGCGAGTTCGGGTAACACCCTCTGAGGGGCGATCAGCCCAAATTGCTGGGAGCGGCTCATCTGATAAATTTGATTTTGCGGTAGCATCGTACTCCGCGGCATGTAAGCGTTACGGGCTCGGTAAAGATGGGCTGCCACACTTTATTGGCGAGCTTGTGTTGCGTGATGTTGCATCTCCAGTGGAATCAGGGGAGCTGTCGGATGGGGAATCGACAGCGATTCGAGAATTAGTCACGCGAGGTAGTCGGTTGCTGCGCCAGAATCGTGAGGTTGAAGGTGCTGCGCTTGTTGCAGATATTGAGCCTCGAGTAGCCGCGCTGGTATCAATGCGCGAAGGGATAGCAGTTCGTGTGAAGAATAGTACCGGACGTTATCGCGAGCGTTTGTTGGAGCGTCTTTCCGTTTTGGATCCAGAGGTACGTGTTGACCCAGATCGGTTAGCGCAGGAGGTGGCTTTGTGGGCAGACCGAGTCGATGTTAGTGAAGAGCTTTCGCGTTTGGCCATTCACCTGACGCAGTTTGCAAAGCTGCTGGTGCATGGTTCTGCTGAGGGTATCGGTAGGAAGTTAGATTTTACAGTTCAGGAGATTGGCCGTGAACTGAATACAATCGGCTCAAAGGCGCAGGATGCTCAGGTGCAGGGGATAGTGGTAGAAGCTAAAACAGAGCTAGAGCGGATTCGAGAGCAAGTTCAGAATATTGAGTAGATTGTGGTGAGTGAAGTGCAAACAAGTTTAATCAGGAAGGGTATTTTGTTCATTCTCATAGGCCCAACAGGCTCGGGTAAAAGTACCTTTTGTGAGAGACTCGTAGCCGAGTTTTCAGAGGGGTTACAATACTCAACTTCGGCCACCTCACGGCTGCCGAGGGCTAATGAAGCCAAGGAGAAGAGTTATCATTTCATGACGCGTGAGGACTTCATTTCCCGTCGTGAACGCGGAGAGTTTTTTGAGTGGGAGGAGATTCACGGTAACCTTTACGGAACACTTCAAGCAAATCTTATTCAGGGCATTGAAAGTGGCAAAGATCTCTTATTCCAGATCGATGTGCGTGGGGCGCTCAATTTTAAGCGACAGTTTCCGGAGAATGCCGTGACGGTTTTTCTAGTGCCACCCTCCTTTCAAGAGCTTCGTAATAGGCTTGAGGCGAGGGGTACGGTTGATCCAGCTGAGCTGCAGCGCCGATTTGTTACGGCTAAGAGCGAATACGATGCGTTGTTAAGGTTGCATGGACAGGGTTCGATGATCGACTATCTTGTAGTCAATCGAGAGCTTGAATCTACCTACAAACAGGTGCGAGCGATTGTAATTGCTGAGAGGGCGCGCTACCAACGAATCGATAAAGATTCAGTACGGCAATTTTGTGAGGTAAAGGCATGAGTCATCAACTATGGGCTAGCAGGTGTAAGATCTGTCCGTATATCGCATCGCTTGCGGCGGCAATCGGGATACTCGGCTGTTTTTCACCAGCTGTTAAGAGTCCCAAATTTATCGAAGATGTTCGACCTATAGCTCCAGCTCTTCGAACGATCTCGTATACTATTCAGCGGCGCGATCTTCAGGATGCTCTCACTAGGATTCGAGAGAATCCGATCCGCCTTGTTCCTGTTTTTCAGACTGTATCCGCGATGGAGAGTTTTGAGTACCGAGTTTTTGATATTAGCCGCAATAGCGTCTATGGGCTGCTTGGTCTAGAGAATTCAGATATCATAGTGGCTGCTAATCGCTACTTGGTAAAGAATCCGGCGCAATTCCCCGCATTTGTTCAGTTACTTGCGGGTGAGAATGAGGCTACTATCGAGATACGGCGTGGCGGCGAAGCTCGTTTACACAAGTATACATTTATTCCGGCTGTTTCAGCTCGGTAGAACTAGCGAGCTTTCGGCGCCCGAGTTTAACTATCTCTGCCCCGGTATCGATTCCGATCAGGTCCTTTAGTGTGCGTTGCTCAAGCAGCTTATCAATCGCCACCCTCAGATCTTGCCAAACTGCGTGCAGACCGCATTTGTCCCTGGTTGCACATTGAGTTCCACCATCAGGGTGTGGATGAACCGGAGAGTTTTCGCAGATGATCTGAAACGTGTCGCCTTCAGTTGCATAGAGGATATCTTTTAATGAGATGGCTTCTGGTGGACGCGCTAGGTGGTATCCTCCACGAGGGCCGCGCTCGCTCTCGATCACTCCACCACGACGCAAACGATGCAGGATCTGTTGTGTGTACTGAAGGTCAAGTCCCTGGCTTTGCGCTATATCTGTTGCACCTACGGAGCCCTCGCCGTACCTTTGAGCAAGGTACACCGAGCACAATATTCCGCATTCACCCAACTTAGTTACGCGCATAGCCGTTTGACCTAAAAAGAGCAATTGCGGGCCCTAAAATGGCGCATCTGGTTAAAATAACTTCGGCTTTTGAATTTTCGATGCTCACCCTGACGGTGCCGGGGTTGCGCCTCAATAAAAGTTTGCAATCTATCGTCCTTTTAACCACCTGCACCGTTTTTGGGCCCGCAACTGCTGAATTTAGGTTTAAAGGTATCATAAGACGCGCAAATTTCGAATATGCACTATAGTGAGCTGCAAAAGTACGTGCCAGTAAAACTGGCAAGACTTTTGCCGTAAATCACTATAGGTTGTTATTTTGATTCGCGTCCGCGAATTGATAGCGTTTCCCAAAAGCCGCTATATCGCTCCGGACTTTTGAACCTAAATTCGTCAGTTGCGGCTTTGAAAATGGCGTAACTGGCGAATTTATGATTATGCGAAATACTCAGCGAGAAGCAGCCAAGACCACGGCAGCACGGCGCCAACTGCGTAAAGCCCAGCGATACAGGTCAGCGCCGCTGGAAGCCATGCAATCCGGTGAGCTTGCGCACACAGCATCATAATAATAGCCATGCAGACAAGCTTTGTAATGGCGATAGCTGGCATAACTCCGACGATGCTTATAAAACCGCGGAGCAGTGGGTTGCCCTCAGCACGGATGCCAAATGTGATGATGCCTACGTAGGTTAGGATGCCATCGAGGAATTGCATGGTAAGCAGGATAGCCGCTAACCAATTAGCGTAAAGCCATGTAGAGGTTTTTTCTTCCAGAGAGTTGACAGGAATCGTATCAGACAGCAAGGCGCTATTCTTCACAGTGATCCTCTGAACCACGTGCAGATGCGCGCCATCTAGGGCTTCATTAGCAGGAATTTTCAGGGCCGCCTCAGACATCTTTCTATTTCCCTTATTCAGGAGTGGCTACTAGTAACATATCCGGTGTGGAAGTGCTTGTGATTCAGGGAAAAGGGAAGTTTTCCATAATCCTAAACAGAGCAGGTTGCGGGCTCTAAAAGACATGGGGCATCTGACTGAAATAACTGAGGATTTTTAATTTTCGGCGCTCACCCTGATGGTGCTAGGGTTGTGCTTCAGAAAAGTTCTAAATACTTCGTGCTTTTGGCCATCTGCACCATGTTTATCCGCCTTAACTGCTGAATTTAGGATAATCCTAAATTCGGCAGTTGCGGGCCCGAAAACGGCGCATCTGGCTAAAAT
>CAZZLV010000196.1:0-5025 GCA_964655155.1 uncultured Bdellovibrionales bacterium | reverse complement strand
AAAATCACTGCGGCTTTTGAATTTTCGGTGCTCACCCTGACGGTGCCAGGGTTGGGCTCCCGAAAAGTTCGAAATCCTTTGTGCTTTTGGGCATCTGCCCCATTTTCATCCTCCTTAACTGCCGTTTTTAGGATTATTGACCGATTTACACAGGGGAGTAAACAAGCAGGGTAGCTGCCAAGCGGAGGACTAGGTCTCTTACCCGTACGCCATTCTAATCTAGGCCACGCGCAAGATAACTCGACTGTTTAGTTAACCGTAACTGCTCTTTTTCGGGTTTAACAACTCCCGAGCAATCACGATCCTCTGAATCTGACTCGTACCTTCATAGATCTGAAGCAATTTCGCGTCACGCATCAACTTTTCGACCGGATACTCTTTGGTATACCCGTATCCCCCGTAGATCTGCACCGCATCAGTTGTCACGCTCATGGCTGCATCAGCAGCCATCCTCTTGGCCATGCTTGACTCGATTGATGCTGATTTACCTTGATCAATCAACCAAGCCGCGCGCCATGTCAGCAACCTTGAAGCATCAATTGAAGTCGCCATATCAGCCAGCATGAATTGAATCGCCTGGAATGATGAGATTGCGGCACCAAACTGCTTTCTCTCCTTGGCGTAACTAACGGCATGCTCACAAGCCGCTCGGCCTATACCCACCGCTATAGCTGCCGTCATCGGCCTGCTGGCATCAAGGGTCTTCATGGCGATCGCAAATCCATCACCAACTGCGCCTATCATGTGATTCTTGGGGACTCGAACTGCATCGAATGTTACACGGCAGGTATCAGAACACCGCTGCCCCATCTTATTCTCATGATTTCCAACAGACACCCCAGGGGTTAATCGAGGCACAACAAGACAACAGATCCCCTTGTGCTTCTTGGCCTTATCAGCAGTTGCAAAAACGGTAAACTGAGAGGCGTAGCCAGCATTGGTAATCCATTGCTTAGAACCATTTATAATCCAACAATCGCCTCCATCTTCCACCGTCGTCTGCAAACCGCCAGCATCGGAACCTGCCCCGGGCTCGCTAAGGCAGAATGACGCCAAACGAGCAGATTCAGCGATCGGTTTAATAAACAGATCCTTCTGCTCCTCAGTTCCTCCAACTTTAATCGGGGTTAACGCGAGATCATTTGCTACCATAGACGTGGCAAATCCAGAGCATCCCCAAGCTATCTCCTCAATAACCAAACAAGCATCAAAGATAGATAACCCCGAGCCACCACACTCAACCGGCAGAGTGAGATTAATCAGTCCAAGCGAGTGCCCCTCCTTTATCAAAGCCAGAGGAAACTCAGCTCGCTCATCAAGCTCAGCTGCCTTGGGGCGAATTTTATCCTTGGCAAACCGATAAGCTATATCGCGCAACGAATCTTGCTCCGGTGTAAGTCCAGACAGGGGTATCATATAGACCTCCAAGAGATAATCCTAAACACAGCAGTTGCGGGTCTAAAAATTGCGCATCTGACTAAAATCACTTCGTCTTCTGAATTTTCGGTTCTCACCATGACGGGGCCAGGGCTCGAGCCTCCGAAAAGTTCAAAATACCTCGTGCTTTTGAGCATCTGCACCATTTTCATCCTCCTTAACTGCCGAATTTAGGATAATTGTAACTACTCAGCACGTGCATCGACTGTAGCGTTAGCCCCTATTAAGGGGCGGCTTTGCGGAGCAACGCGGGGTGGAAACATTAACCCTAAATTCGGCAGTTGCGGGCCCGAAAACGGTGCATCTGGCTAAAATCACTGCGGCTTTTGAATTTTCGGTGCTCACCCTGACGGTGCCAGGGTTCAAGCCTCCGAAAAGTTCAAAATCCTTGGTGCTTTTAGCCATCTGCACCATTTTCGTTCCCCTTGACTGCCGAATTTAGGTTAACTACTCACCCAAAATACTGCATCTCCAATCACGGGATGACAAGAAAGAATCAACAACAAAATGGCGATATTGAAACATGCAGCATGAACCACCACGTTTAAAACCGGTGAGTAGCTACGGATACTTAGAGCTGAGAGCTGCTGCCAGCTTTGACAGCAACGACCCCTGCATATACTGCATAGGACAGGCCCTTCTTCTATGAGAATAAGGAGCACAAAAAAGGGCGCCGCTTTCGCAGCGCCCTTCAAGAGGATAAAAAGCGATCTACTTTACACCGCGAGTAGCAACCGATGTCCCAGTTGAGCCTGTAGTTGTTGCTCCGGTAGGCACCTGCATCTGTCCTGGCACTGACTGAGCTGGCACTATCTCCTTCTCAATCGTCGCAGCGGTCGATACCTTGCCTGCACCAAGCGCTGCTGACAGCTGTGCTGCTGCCTCCTCAATCTTCGGTATCAATGCATCAATCTTGGCTCGATACTGAGGTATCAGAACCTCTATTGCACCAACTACCTCATTATTGTTCCCCCTAACGATTCGGCATATAGCTACTACATCTGCCTCGATCGCCCCTCGATCTACGATCTGCCCTGATGCTCTTAGTTCAGCAAGCTGAGTCTTAATCGCTACATCCTGAACTGTGTTAGATGCCAGAATCTCTGCCAACGTTACATCCGGGAGCTGCGCAATGAGCAGACGGCCCGCTGCGTTCAATTTCGCAGGGAAAGAAACGGCCACTCTCGGCGCAACTTTTACCGGGCGCTTTGACTCGATACTAATTGGAAACTGAACGTTTCCACCCTGTAAGGTAACGAGACTTACGGTCTCGCCAATCACCTCGGAGAGCTCCTTCAATATAGGCATCGCGCGTGCAACGAGCGAGCTCTGTGAGAGGTAAGACTGGCCCATCTGGAGAGCCTTGACTCCCAAGCGATAGTCCTCTGTCGCCTTGTTCTGCTCGACGTAGCCACGCAGCTCTAACGTAGCCAGCAAGCGAAAAACATTATTCTTGTGCAGCTTGAGGCGTTTTGACAATTCTGTCACACCGACCTCGCCATTTGCCTTGCACAACTCTTCGATTACATCGAGGGCGTGTGAAACTGATTGAATCATGTAATTCGACTTTTCGCGCTTCATACCTAACGTCCCTTAGACTGACTTACCTTAGTCGTTATTCTATTTCTTACACCAGCGGCGCACACCTCTTGCCGCCGGCACCCTAAAATCGTATTTAACCTGCCGCTAATTTCACTCGCGCTAATTTAACTGACCAGGGCATTGTCTTTAAAACTTTGCCCGCCAAACCTGCGGCGCGCAATACTGTTTTATCTCTCTCTCTTGGGCTTATAACAAGGGGGCTACCAAAACGCAACGCACTATTTTCTATAGCCTAACCCTGCCAGCAGCTGTTGAGCCGCATAGAGGCCTTTGGGCAAAGTTACAAGCCTAGAAGCCAGACCTACTGCGCCTTTACCAAATACCGATCTGCTGCTCACCCTATGAGTTACTTCAATCCGCTCACCGTTACCGAGAAAAAATACTGTGTGGTCGCCAACCACGTCGCCGCCACGCAGCGCCGCAACACCGATCTCTCCGAGTTTACGCGGTCCTTCTCGGCCAAAAACTACCGGATTAGCCCCTTTGGATAATGGCTCTACAACCGATCGCGCCGTGCCTGAGGGGGCGTCCCTCTTCATTCGGTGGTGAATATCGAGCACCTCTATGTCAAAGGAATCCCCGAGCAGCCGCTTGGCCTCTACTGCAAGCTGACTCAAAACCGCCGCACCCAGCGAAGTATTTGGCGTAATGCAGATAGCGGTCTCTAGTCCACAGCTCTCCAACCCCCTACGCTGCTCTGTAGAATGTCCGGTAGATGCAATTAAGACCGGCACCCTGTGACTTGCACACCACTGTGCAACTCGCAGCGAGGTCTCAGGATTGCTAAACTCTATAACGATATGAGCACCATCGAGCGAGTTTAGCTCGCAAGCATATCGTAGACTCGTACCGGCAACCTCTAGCCCCAAACTCGCAGAGCTGGGGGAAACAATCGCGGCATGAAGTATCATATCATCGCGCTCATGCAGCGCCTCAAGCACGTAACGCCCCGTGCGCCCACTAGCCCCAACTAAACCCACGCGAATCATAGCTTAAACTCCGCTTTAATCGTCTCCAACGAAGCTGGGGCTACCGCAACAAGGGGCAACCTCACCGTTGGGTGAGCGATAACACCTTTGAGAGCTAATACCGTCTTTACTGGAACCGGATTGGTTTCAACGAAAAGTGCCCGCAGCCGACCTAATATCTCAAGCTGCCACCTCTTAGCTTGACCTGGATCGCCCTGCTCCCATGCGCGCACCAACTCCGACATCTCGCCTGGCAGCACATTGGCAGCCGCTGATATGGCGCCGACCCCTCCGTACGCTAGAACAGCAAGGGTCAGTGAATCATCGCCACTAACAATCTGACAGTCATCACGAACTCGAACCTTCATGTCGGCTAAAGCATCCACTGAGCCCGATGACTCCTTGATTCCCACAATCAAGCCCTCGTTGCTAAGTATTCCACACGTCGTAGGAGCTATCGCCACACCGCTTCTTCCGGGAATGTTGTACCCTACTATCGGCAGAGCTGTTGCACGTCGTATTGCTCTAAAATGTTCGATAATACCACCTTGCGAGGGTTTGTTGTACGGAGGTGTCGCTACCAGTACTCCATCACACCCGATCTCCTGAGCATAACGCGCCAGCTCTACTGCCTTTGCGGTAGAGCTAACTGAGATACCACTGACACACGGCATAATCCCCTTGGTGCGTTCCCGAACGAAACGCACTACCTGTGCATACTCTGCATCACCTAAGGTTGCGGCTTCTCCAGTTGAACCGCATACCACCACCCCTGCTACGCCGCCATCACGCTGATACTCTAGCAAGGAATCCAGCGAATCATAATCGATACCGCTCCCGTCCCTGCCAAACGGGGTAATCAGTGCCGTGAAAATGCCATGCAAATTAAGCAAATTATTAGTCATACACCCCTCTCTATAATCCTAAAAACGGCAGTTGCGGGTCTGAAAATGGCGCATCTGCCCAAAATCACTTTGTCTTTTGAATTTTCGGTGCTCACCCTGACGGTGCCAGGGTT
>CAZZLV010000195.1:0-5035 GCA_964655155.1 uncultured Bdellovibrionales bacterium | reverse complement strand
GCGAATCGATAGCGTTTTCCAAAAGCCGCTATAGCGCTCATGACTTTTGAAAAACGCTATATCACTCCAAGATTGCGCTCGTACTGCTATTGCGAGTGATTCTTTTCAAAAATCACTCGTGCAGGGTTTAGGCCGAATATTGCGCGAAAGTGCAAGATTCGGGCGAGCATTTTTCACGGCTAGCGCAGCGAGCTTCGTGAAAAATACGGATTAGAAGGGCTAAGGTTCGTGGACTTTAGTACAGGCGGGTCGTATAGTTCAAAAGTTATGAAGGTGCTTATGCTTGGGTGGGAGTATCCGCCCCACATCGCTGGAGGTCTTGGTACTGCATGTGCGGGGCTTACAGCAGCATTGGCGGCTCAAGGTATATCAATCCATTTTATTGTACCGGAAGTTTTTGGTGGTGAGCGGGTAGAGCACATGCGTTTTAGCAGTGCTGCAGGTAGAGCAGGGGCTACTCACAATAGCAGTAATGTGGCAACAGAATCAGAAAAAGAGAGTGGTAAAGTAGTGATCGAGCGCAGTATTTGTCCGGTATTTCTCTCACCGTACTGGAACCAGGGCAAGTTCGCCCAAGCATTGAGTGAAGATCCTATTGCCCAGGCGATCCTTGATGGCGAGATTTTTGGAGTATCGATTCCGCATATTGAAGCTAGCCCTGATGAGCGACAGAGAGAGGCCGATGCAAGCACAGCGGCGCTTAGGCACTCCCCAAGCTCAATCTTTTCAGAGGTTGAAAAGTTCACCGCAGATGTAGTAGCGCGCTATTCAGTTGCAGAATTCGATATTATTCATGCCCATGACTGGATGACCTTTCCAGCCGGTGTCGCGCTAGCACAAGCAACCAAGCGTCCGTTGATTGTACACGTACATAGTTTGGAGCACGACCGCAGTGGTGTGTTTTCTGACCAAGGCATCAACGCCATAGAACGGTTTGGTTTGCAATCAGCCGATCAAGTAATTGCGGTCAGTCACTACACTAAGAGTTCCATAGAACGGCACCATTCGATCTCAGCAAAAAAAATAGCTGTGGTGCATAACGGCATCTATCCCAAGCAAGTCATAACTGAGTACCGAAAGCTTAAGACTTGGCCTGAGCACGTCGTACTTTTCCTTGGGCGAGTAACCTTTCAGAAGGGCCCAGAGTATTTTGTTGAAGCCGCGCGCAAAGTAATACCGCAAATCGATGATATAGTTTTTGTTCTAGCAGGAGATGGAGATCTGCTGCCAACGATTAAGCAACAGGTGGCAAAACTTAAGCTAAACGATCGTTTTATCTTCCCTGGATTTGTTCAGGGCGAAGAGTTAGAGGAGCTCTTCTCGGTAGCGGATCTATATGTTATGCCATCTGTTTCAGAGCCCTTTGGGATCGCAGCTCTGGAGGCGCTAAGTTTTGAAACTCCTGTATTGGTATCGAAGCAATCGGGTGTCTCTGAAGTGCTAGCGAGTGCTTTAACCGTTGATTTCTGGGATACGGATAAGATGGCGGAGATGATTGTTAATCTGCTTAAACGGAGAGATTTGCGGCAAGATATCGTTATCAATGCCAAGCAAGAGATCGCAAAACTGCACTGGAGCGAGGCTGCTGCAAAAACGATCGAAGTCTACAGAGCGATAGACAGAAAATAGGAGCAAGAGACCATAAGTTACGCGAGGCGAACTCGCCAGAGGCACTACTCCAGTTGCGGGTCTTATTAATCCGGCATCTAAATATCCGTAGCACTATGGCCTCTGGCCGGATTAATGAACTGCCCGCGGAGGCGCGCTTCGTGAAAAATATGGATTAAGCCACCTGCACTATTTTTGTTCTCCTTAACTGCCGAATTTAGGTTTAATTGACGTCTTAATAGAATCAACCCTCTGTCACTGCGGGCCAAACCCAGCCACAGAATATGCGCGCATCGGGGGTAATGGCGGAGAATTTGGCGAGTTTGTCAGCGGGACAGCGATAGCACGGCGACCGATAGCAAGCAGTGACACAGCACCATCAATTTGTTCAATAAATATGTCTCCATGAGCACTCAAGACAGTGACTGCTGCTGTCGGTGCTGTATGTCGTGATGGCAAAAATTTCAACGTCGGGATCTTTAAGTTTCCTCCGGTGACAATCAGTGTGTCACCCTGAATACCAAGGCTAGCTGACACAAGAAGTGACCCAGGTGTGGCGATGAGAGTAGTCCGGGCGAGGGTACCAAGCGCTACGAGTGTGCTCTCAGCAGCGATATTATCGAGGATTATACTATCCCCATGAATCACGGATGGCATAAAACAGGTAAATGGTGCTGTAGGAGTATCAAATGATCTAAGCCTATTGATGCTCCGGGAAAAGGGACACGCAGTGCCACTATCAAAGATAGCTCCGTAGTCAGGGCTGATATTGAGCGGAGTTGTATTATGATTTGACTGGAATATCGGCAGACCAGTTGTGCACACATACCACCTAGCCCCCTGTGTAGCGACGCCAGCAATGCTATGCCCGGAAGGGCGCTGTACCTCACACCGATGTTGCTGAGAAATGATCGGCTGAAGACTCTTACGCAGTGCGGCATTGTGCGCCAGACCATCTAAATGGATTTGCAACAGCTTTGAGTATGCCGTAGTTCGTAATACCAACTTAAGCGATACAAATCCGATAGCCGCCAGCGCAAAGATCGCCAAAAACAGAGCGGATCCGCGCTCCTTAGCAGTTCGTGTGCGGTCAGTAAGTGAGAGTATAGTTGGATTCAGAGCAACACTTCGTTCCATAGCGAACCTGTTGTAAGTCCAGCCGCCCACAGAAAACGGTGAGAACGAGTGCTGGTTGCGTGAATATCAATTCTGTAGATTAGTCCCTGAATACCAGCATTCAATGCGCTGATATCGAGAGCTCGAAGACCGCGAACGATCGGCTGATTCTCGATAATCCGCTGGCCGACATGAGAGATTAAACGCAATTCGCCAGTAGCGTCGATGTAAAGCGAGAACTCTCTGTTAACTGGTATGTATTCAAGTAGCGAGTTAGAAGGGCAGCTACTCGATAAGAGCCCCTGAACTTGTGTTCCAGAGAGTTCAAAACATCCATTATTCAGCCGTACTGGGGTTCCTGTCAGTTGGCAGAGCCCTGCAAGACCGATGGCTACGTGACTCCGAAAAGTGCTGGCATTGGGAACCTCACTACTACCGCAGACATAGAGGTTTATCGATTCATCACTGAACGAGCTGCGGATAACGCGACCTCTAAAGCGCGGCTCAAGTTCGAGTACCGATAGTATTGCCGAACTGCTACGTGGGCGCGAATTTCCCTTAAGTGAGCCCACTGGATGGGCCCCACCGTATCGAGTGTGGGGCTGTGAGCCATCCGTAATCGTTACAACCTCAGGTAGATGTGTGCGTTCATGGGCTGCGAGTGCGGCTGAAAGCACTATACCGGCTCTCGTTAAAGCAAAGCGCTGTTCGAGCGCCCCTGAGGTTGTCTCTAGAATCGCAGATGAACGGTGAACGAGGTGCGTGATTCCAGCAGTAAGTAGCCCAACGATGCATAAGGAGCAGAGGCATTCGATCAGTGAATAGCCACGCATAAATCACTGCACTATAGAGTAGACTTGATCTCCGCAGCGACACTCTATGCCCTGAGTCATCTTAGCGCAGGAGGGTATATCGCAAGCAGGCTGGCTGGTTTCGAAACTTTTATGAGCGAGAGTTCTGGTTGAGGCTGCTAGCTGCCACAATCCTGAGCCTAAGATAGCAGTCATGGCGGTAGCTATAAGCGCTTCGATTATCGTGTATCCAGCTGAGCTTAAGGGGCATACTTGCGCGCATCGTTTGTTAGGAATTAGCCATGCAGCAGCTATACATACCTTTTCTCGAACTACTCTCAACATCTTACAAAACGCCTCCATTTTATCCTAAATTCGGCAGTAGCGGGTCTGAAAATGGCGCATCTGCCCAAAATCACTTTGTCTTAAAAATTTTTGAGTTTTAGCCAGCTGCATCATTTTTATACGCCTTAACTACCTAATTTAGGTTAAATCTGCTCCTTTAACATGAGCTTCGCACTCTACCTCGCAGAGAGATAATCACAGCACATGTGCGGCTATTTTTTGTCAGTGTAAGAGTAGCAGGAGAGGCGGATAGAGTAGGGTAGAAATATAGCGGCAGTGAGCTACTGGCGAGTAGATCGAGTGAAGCGCCATGCTGTATGCGGTGGCTATAAACGATTGTTCCATCTGATTGTGAGGCAGAGGTGCTTTTATCGGATCCAGTGATTGCAACAGTGGCACGAGCAGTAAGTGCATAGGCGGCACTTAGTTCAAGGAAGGTCTGCAGTGCTCTAGCCTCATTTCTTAAAGCTAACCCAGTAGAGTGTGAGCGAAATTGAGGTATAGCAAGAGTGATAACGATACCGATAATACTGAGTGTTGCGAGGATTTCTATGAGCGAAAAACCTGCCTGTAAATTTGAGCTCGAAAACACACGCAATACGTAACCACTCACCGGTTTTAAACGTTGTGGTTCATGCTTCATGTTTCAATATCGCCATTTCATTATTGATTCTTGCTTGTCATACCCTGATTGGAGATGCAGTATTTTGGGTGAGTAGTTAATCTTTCCACCCTGCTTTGCTCTGCAAAGCCGCCCCTTAATAGGGGCTAGCGCTACAGGCGATGTACGTGCTGAGTAGTTACCGCAATACTTATCGAATGCGAGTATGGAAAAGTTTCGGGATAGTCTTGTTTTGTAACGACTCACCAGTTTTAAACGTTGTGGTTCATGCTTCATGTTTTAATATCGCCATTTCGTTTTTCATTCTTTCTTGTCATCCCCTGATCGAGGAAGCAGTATTTTGGGTGAGTAGTTAATGTTTCCACCCCGCTTTGCTCGGCAAAGCCGCCCTCAATTGGGCCTAACGCTACAGTCGATGCGCGTGCTGAGTATAGCGTTTTTCAAAAGTCACTAGCGATATAGCAGCTTTTGAAAAACGCTATAGTCCAGCTTGACTACTTTTTGGCTCTTCGTGGAATCGAGTGGGTAGAATTGGCGTTTCCGGACGTGAACA
>CAZZLV010000194.1:0-5051 GCA_964655155.1 uncultured Bdellovibrionales bacterium | reverse complement strand
TGTGCTTTTAGCCATCTGCACCATTTTCGTTCTCCTTAACTGCCGAATTTAGGTTAAAATCACTTCCTCAGACGAATATCGCACCGGAAAGCTTTTGCTTACACGGCTTGGTGCAATGCTGTCTAAATTTTGCCTTCACGTTCACGATTACGTGCACGAGCATGTGCGGGTCCAGAAACGCCAATTCTACCCGCTAGATTCTATCAAGAGCCGAAAAATTTTATAGGGCACATAGTTGCTAGCTAGCGACATCCCCAGGATCTGTGGTCATCTCATACGCGATGCACTCTGCGACGGTTTCGAGAAGCTTATCGTTCCATAAAATATCTGGGCGTCGATCCGTTAATCCTACAAAGCTGCTAACCTCGTGCATGTCGGATCTGTTGGTGTACACCTTTGAGCTGCCATACCAAAGAGTTGTGCCGGAGGCCACTTCGATTACTTTAGAGTGGACAACCCAGGTGTCAAGCCGCGTTACCGGTTCTAGGTAGCCTATAACGATCATATCGTAGTCAGCGTCTCGCGATAACTGAAGTGCTCCGAAGTTGCCGGTGAAGAACTGCTCTTTTTTGCGTGGCCAGTCTTCGCGATTAAGTACCTCGATTATCGGAAACGTTTCTGTTGCCAACAGATTGCGATGCATCGCCCAGGCTAGTTGATTACCCAAACCGGGCATTTGAGCACTTCGTGCGGAAAGATTTGCCGGAACGTCAAACGGAATTATGCCGACGCGCACCGGACTTTTCGGGGTAAACCGTTGATCAATATAGGCTCCAAGGTCAGTGCGTACGTAGGCCCGAGTATTGCACCACTCTCCAACGTGATTACCGAGGTAGGCACACCCGGCTGAGTACAAACAGACGCTGAGCATTATGCCACGCATACATGTCAAAAAGATGACACTGCTAGGCGTTGGTGGTGTAAGCGATGTTCTCCGGTAGCTAGCTATCTGCATGAGGTTACTATGATTACTCCCTTAGCTGTGATTAAACGCAAGCTTATCCGCTCGTATCAATCCTGTACATGCTGGAATACTTTTCAAGGATTGTGCCAGTTGTCTCGGTGTGCAGTGGGGGTTGTTGTCATCTTTGCTGCAGGGTGTAGTCCACGCTATCACGATCTTCCTGAATATTGGCCGATTCCCACAAAGGAGTACGATAATTATGGGCCTGGAAGATTTAAGACAGCACTCCTCGCCGCACAGATTGATAAGTACTACCGCAGCTCTGCTCCTGGGCCGATCGGAGTAACTA
Organism: uncultured Bdellovibrionales bacterium; assembly: GCA_964655155.1. Classification (GTDB taxonomy): domain Bacteria; phylum Bdellovibrionota_C; class UBA2361; order UBA2361; family OMII01; genus OMII01. Next base: position 3,798 of record CAZZLV010000194.1, on the reverse strand, counting down.
CATTTGTAAATATCGATGATCTTTATGCAAGCTCAACATTCGGTCGCATGGTAGGGGAGCAGTTGATGAGCGAGTTGGCGATGAAGGGTTTTGACGTTGTTGAGCTTAGACATGCTGATGCTCTGCAGTTTCTCGATACATCAGGAGAATTCGCGCTTTCACGAGATGTTCGTGCAGTGCGTGGCCACCGCAATCTCGCAGCCGTTGTGGTCGGAACTTATGTGGTCTCACCTGAACGGGTGTATGTCAATGCTCGGCTGATTGAGCCATCAACCTCTTTGGTTCTCTCAGCGGGATCTGTGGAGATGTCGAAGACACGCGAGCTAGCAAAGTTGCTGCGCGGTGGTAGTATGCCTGGATCGCTTGAGCGTATACCGGTTAAGCATCTCGGATACGCCAATTCAAATCCTCTTGATACGGTAAGGCGGAGCTGGATTATGGAAGAGTTGGGGCCTGAGGGGCTTAGCCGAGCCGGAGCCCTGGTGGCGCCTCAGAACTTAGGGCAGATGCCCGACCCGGCGCTACCAAAGAACACCGAGCCTGAAGAATCCGCAGAGTCTAAACCGGAAATATCAAAAGCACTCGGCGAAGGTGAGCCATTAATTATTGAAAAGCCCCGGCCATCAATCGGATTGGGCCGCTAGATCCTGTTGCATTCCCCAAAGAGTCTTGCGACACTCTTTGGATATGAAAGGGCTCATATCATCCCTCATCTTAGTAACGATCTTTTTTATCGGATGCGCAACTCCGGTTGCAGCGCCAGCTAATATAAAGAACTCGCAGTTTCCTTCGGTTCAGGGAACAAGTTTAAGTGGTGATAAGGTGGCGATACCTGAACACTTCGAGGGCAAGAATACATTGCTTTTGGTCGGATACGCTCAGCGCGCGCAGTTCGATATTGATCGTTGGATACTGGGAGCGCTTCAGGCTGAGTTAAAGGTAGATATAGTGGAGGTCCCTACGATTCCTGGGATGTTGCCACAGATGGTGCAGAGCTTTATCGATAACGGTATGCGTAGTGGTATACCTAAGTCCGACTGGGGTTCGGTGGTGACAGTTTATGAGGATGCTTCGAGGATTATCGCAGCGCTTGGCAATGAGCGGCCGCAGAGCGCCTATGTGGTTTTGCTGGATAAGCACGGAAGTATCGTCTGGACATCCAATATCGGATATTCTGCAACACAGGTATTAGAATTAAAAAAGCTTGTTGATTCTATGGTGTAAAACGCGGGTTTCTCTGCTAGTATTTCGGGATAATTTGCGGATAAGCACCTTCTGTAAAACTGTGTAAATCTCTTTAAATCTCTCTTATCAGTGGAAGTGTCTATCAGTGGAAGTAATGTTGCATAGGTTTTTGGGCAAAGTCTCAAGCAAATGAGTTGGTAGCGTAAAACAATTAGACCTCAGCGGCTTTTTTAATGACGAGTGACGACACTAAGAGCCATTTCTGGATATCAGGCGGATCGTTTTTTTCTTCAACGATACTCGTGGCTTCCGATTTGAGAGGTGTGCCGGGAGGAATGATTGAGGCCCAGTGTGAGCTATTCGACGTTGATGGTGCGCCAATTCAGAGATTCCAAGTTGAGTTTCCCGAGCGAGAGGTTGGTATCATCGAGCTTGAGCCCTTTATGCTGGGTCTGAAAATGCAGGGTGGGATTATACAGGGGCACCTCGTAGTTCAGAGTCGTGCTGGTACTGCACATTTCTGTCGTCAACAGGTAGGTGAGCACGCAGATATCATGACTGCGTCGCGCGGTTTGAAGAGCCGTGAGATGTCTTTTATGCCGCTTCTGTTAGGGGGTCGACGTGAGCATCTAGTAGTAGTGGTTAATGCCGGGCCCGAGGATGCTCAAGTGGTAGTACGGTTGCTTTACGGGAGCCGCTCACCTGAATGGGCTATTCAGATACCTGGTAACGGCTGTCGAGCTGTTTCACTGGAGCACGAGCTGCTGGCGACATTTGATGATAGCTCATGGCACAAGGGAGTGTTGCAGGGCTATCTGCGTATCTCGCCTAGATCGCAATCGACAATTGTATGTCAGATGGTCGAGCGTCTGCCGGGTGAAATAGAAGGTAATGAATCATACCGAAGTATAGCATCGTGGTAGGCATGGATACGGCCAAAATTATGATGGAATGAGCATGGAACGAAGTGATGCCAATTCAGTCGTAACGCGAGCCTTCTGCATGGTAACACCAGTCATCCGTTCGCGTGTGCATTTCTTTCCGTCTGCGGGCACAACTGCAGGGCACTATCCTGTATCGTGCGAGATAACCCTTTTTGGTAAGGGTATTGAGAGACGCTCAGTTCGTTTAGAAGGGGGGCGCCTAAATCAGCCCGATGGTATTCGACTTGAGGACGCTTTTCCTGCTCTTGAGAATGAAGGTAGTGGCTTATGCGGATTGGAGGTCATCTTCGAGTGTCCGCAAGGTAGGATTAATCTTAGCAACTCGCGGCTCGTAGTAGAGATCGTTTCCCCGCAGTTCTCGATGTCGTACGGCGCAGCGCCATTTAAGCCAAATAGCTTAGTTCAAAGGGACGATGAATCCGCTATACATCCGAGTAGGTCATTGGTTGGAGTTGCATTGCAGGACGTGGGCACAGCGCCGTCGCTGGTGGTTGTTAATTCAACTACTGAGCTTCTGCGTCCCGAGTTTAGACACTCATCACGAGATGGCGAGGCGCCCTTGCAACTTGGTACGATCGCCCCCAACTCGGTGGTTGAATTCCCTCTTGATGAGGCTGTGTGCAAGAATGCTGAGGGCCGTGAAACTCTCTGGGGATCGGCTGTAATTGAGAGGATGTGGGGAAACTCGCTGTGGGGCTTGGGTGGCACGGTTTGCTATATGCTCCACCGCGAACCAGATTCTAGACGGCCTATTTCAGTGTGTGCGCTATGAAAGTTGCGGTATGTGCTCCCTATGGGTCACAACATAAAGAGAGTGGCCTAATTTTTTTAGTCGCCAATTATTTATCCAAACAGGGGGTCGATCTCGTTCAGATGCGCTGTGATGGCGCTCTTCCTGCGTGTGGCCGTGGCCACGGGGCTGGAGCGCTAAGGTCGCCGTTCCAGTGTGCGCAGTGCATGGGTGACCAAGGCTCGTTTGCGTCGTGGTCTGGAGCTTCGGTGCGCGAGCTCTCTAGTGAGATCCTTCCAGAAGATGTGATCACCGCTGCAACCTGGATTCAGGGCGTAACTTCGCAAGCGCTCGAGCGAGTGGAGTTTCGCGGGGTAAATTTGTGGAGTGCGTGCCGTACAGAATTGGCAAAGCGCTGGGAGGAGCTCGATTTATCTGCACTTACTGAACCTCAAGAACGCGACATCCGAGCGTTATTTCTGTCATACGTGCGCATGGCTGTTGCTAGTGAGCGCTTTCTTGCGCGGACTCAGCCCAAGCTTGCTTTAGTGTCTGCTATTCAGGATCCGCTGAGCCACGCATTCGTTTTGCAGGCAAAGCAGTCAAACATAGATGCCGTATTCGGTTGGTACAGAGAGGATAGTCAGACGATTGGTTTAGAATCTGTGGCGACACGAGAGAGCTACTCAACATCGATTATAGTCGAAGGTTTAACCAGCATGCGCAGCGACCCCCGCACTTGGGGCCCTGAGATCACCGCCATGGTTCATGAAGCGCTGACATTTCTCGATTGGGCGCCGGATCGGATCTCTTAGGTGCTCACTAGCACTCTCAGCTATACAACCTAAATTCGGCAGTTGCGGGGCCGAAAACGGCGCATCTGGCTAAAATCACTTCGTCTTTTGAATTTTTGGTGCTCACCCTGACGGTGCCAGGGTT
>CAZZLV010000193.1:0-5058 GCA_964655155.1 uncultured Bdellovibrionales bacterium | reverse complement strand
GTTATCCTTTATGATCCCTTATGAAACTCATTCATTTCATATTTGTTTTTATTTGTGGCTTAGCCGTAACAATTGACCCTGCGGTCGGCGACGACCGGAATCCGAGGATAGGCGTTATTACCTTCCTCTCAGGCCCAAATGCCACCATCGGTACTGCCATCCGAAATGGCATCGAGCTAGCCCGACATCAGCGGCCTGAACTTTTGCAGATGATCGATTTCCAATATGAAGATGATCAAGGCGATCCGAAGCTTGATATATCTGCGTATCGAAAGCTGACGAACGGAAGAGGTATAGATATTTTATTTGGCATCGGTCCCGCGATGGTTAACGTTCTCTGGCCGTATGTGGAACGAGATGAGGTGCCTTTTATCAATTTTAATTTCGAAGCCTCTTCCGTCGTTGGGAAAACTCTCGTAGTCCGGGCTATGAATCACACAGGCCAGTACCAGCAGGCGCTCGCTTCCTATCTCATTAATCGGGAAAGGAGCGGCGATTATCCAGTAGTCGTTGGGGAGCATCCCTTTCTTCAGGCCATGTATCGGAGTTTGACTGACGCGCTCGGTCGGCAGTATCCAGTACGAGAAGTTGCTACAGTTCTCCCCACTGAAACTGACTTTCGGGCCTTGATTCTGAAGATTCGTAACTATAGAGATAAACCGGTGGGATTGTTTTTGTTCCCGGACTCGCTTATTGCCTTCTTAAAGCAGGCGCGCGGGTTAGGGTTTTCGGCCTCTTACTTTGGTACAGACCTCTGTGAAAGTGCGGCAAAACTGGCTGGGGATACCAGTCTTCTGGAGGGCTGCGTTTATCCCGACAACGAAGCTTCGGAGGCTTTTCGTAGCGACTACAGAAGAAAGTATGGTAATGAGGCGCAATTGGCGTTTGCGGGAAGCGCTTACGACATGGCAGTCTTGATGGGCGAAGTTTTGCAACAAGGGCCTGGTATAAAGGGACCAGGGGTGATTGATGCTCTTCGCAAGGTATCCAAGCACCGGGGAGTTTTGGGAGATTTCTCTTTCACAAGCACCGAGAGCACTGGTAGTTTTTTTGAATATCCCATTCATGTCAAACGGATAGAGAATGGGCGGGGTGTTGTTGTTGATTAGAGGATAACAAGAATGCCCAGGAGGAGTCTCGGACGCTGGCGCGCCGAGACCACCTGGCAGAAACGTTATCACCGAGCGAATGGCGCCCAGGAAGCTCATATGAGGTCAGTTGAGATAGCACTATTCACTACTGGCGGGACAATCGATGGCGCTGATTCTGATCGGGGGACGGTACGCCCGGAGAGTGATGCGGCAAAGTGGCTGAGCTTGCAGCCGAACGTGAAAGTCTTATCTCATCCCCTCTTCAACAAGGACTCCCGCGAAATTACGGACGCGGATCGCGCCAAAATCGTCTCTGGCATAGAGGCATGTTGTTCCGATGCAGTGATAGTTACACATGGCACATTCACCATAGCCCAGTCAGCAAGTACTTTGAAACGAGCACTTGGTGAGACCGAGAAGACCATTTTATTTGTCGGCGCTTGCAAACCCTTCGGGGAGCCGGAGTCGGATGCTCCGACCCAGATGGAATTCGCACTACAGGTGCTTCGTAGCGGTCGACCAGGGGTTTGGATTGCTATGGATGAGCGCCTATGGGATCCTGACTTAACCGAGAAAATCGAACTTGAGCCGGGTAGGTTTAAGCTAAGCGAGCTCGGGTGATAACAAATCATCCGAGCGGATCGCTAAAGCGCCCGCTCACTGAAACGTTACACAGGAACAGCTCTGAGCGTATGTGGAATAGCGGCTCTCACAATCATTCGCATGTATCACCCACATTATTGTCCGGGGCCCTTGGGCTGGTCATTGTACCCGACCATGCCACCATTGAACGAGCGTACGCCTTGGCGGAAGAAATTATGCCCAAAGACGCTGAGTATGTCCTTAGGCGAGGGTCGCTACCTCATCTTACTTTGTATCACGGTAAATTAGCTGATGTTCCTGGTCTTGCTGCCTCAGAGGCTTTGAAGGAGCTTCAGACGGAGTTGGTGGGGCAGAAATTTACTCTGAAAGAGATCGTAGCTTTCGGAGGGAATTTTATTTTCTGGAATGTTGACCGCTCAAGTCGTGCTTGCGAGGTCCTGCAAGCGTCTCACGCCAAGGCACTCAATCTGGCTCAATATCTCGATCGATCTGCAGTTGCTAAAGCTGTTTCCGAAGAGGGACTATCTTTGAATGAAGCGGAGCTAGAGAATGTCCGACGCTTCGGGCATCCGTTAGTACGTGCCTTATATATGCCCCATATTACAATAGGATTTCATCATGGGATCTCGGCCCACATTGCCTCTGACATCGAGTTTCAGTGGCCAATGGAGGTTGCCTCTGTGGAGCTAGTTAAGGTTGGTCATCCGGGACGAGTTGAAGAAATAATTGACCTTACGAGGGCTGTGTAACAAACTATTCGAGCGGAACGCCAAAGCGCCCGCTCACTGAACCGTTATGTCCTGTGTTCTTACCCTTATGCAAAGAATCATTGTCCTCCTTTTTCTCCTTACAGCAGTAGTGCGAGACGGTCTTGCTGAACCGATAAGAATAGGAGTCTCTCTTCCTCTAACCGGTGAGTCCGCCGGCGCTGGAATCGATGCCAAGAATGGCCTTGAATTTGCCGCGCGCCGTTTTGGCAAGGGCAGAGTTGAGTTGTTCTTCGAAGACGATCAATGCGATGGCAAAAGTGCGGTCTCTGCAGCGAACAAGTTTTCGTCGCTGTCAAAGGTCTCTGCTGTGCTTGGACCAATATGCAGCGGGGCTCTACTTGCTGCGGGTCCGATATATGAGCGTGCAGGAATTCTAACCTTTGGAATAGCTACTTCATCGCCGGCGATATCGGGGCTTGGCGCGCATATTTTTCGAGTTGCCCCCAATGACGTTGTCGCTTCAAAAATGCTTGCTTCTCACATGGCGGCATCTGGGCTCAGGCTCGGAGTTATCTCGGAACAGACTGAATTTTGCGAATCTTTTCGTAACGAATTGCGGTCTACGCTCGTCAAAGCGGGCAAGGCGGTTGTAGACCAAACATTCCCTCCAGGTGAGTCGGACCTTCGCTCTCTCCTATTGAGATTGAGGGCGGCAAAGGTCGAGGGGCTATTTGTCAACACTCAAAGCGAGAGGACCTTCCTGCATGTAGTAGGACAAGTTGCAAAATTTGGATGGAAACCTCGCATCTATGCAGCCTATTGGCCGAGCAGTAGCACCGTTCTTTCAGCGCTTGGTGAGGGAGCTGATGGAATCGAATTTGTCGATCTCCAAGCGCCTGACCAGTTTCTAACCTCGGAGGGTATGGATATATATCGTGCGTTTAGCAAAGAGTACGGAGACCCTAAAAGTAATCCTGTAGTACCGCCGTTGGCCATAGAGGCGTTCCGATCTGCGCTTTCCTCCCTGGAAGCGCCGGACCCCACTAAATTTCTGCGTAGCACTACTTTCCAAGGAATCTTTGGTTCTTATACATTTGACCGAAATGGGGATATCAGCACCGTGCCGCTCGGAGTTTTTAAAATCAAATCCGGAAAGGTAGCGCCAAGTGGTTCCGAGACATAACATGACCTTCGAGCGGAACGCCAAAGCGCCCGCTCACTGAACCGTTATCTTTGATGACGATGAATAGACTCAAAACATGCTGCACAGTAGTAGGGAGCGCCGTTGCTGTAGCAACCTCTTCAATCTTGCACGCCGAAAATAAGATCGGCGTTATTCTTCCGATGACCGGCGATTTTGCCCGTTATGGAAAGACGGTTCGACAGGGGCTTGAGAGCACAAAGCTTTCTCCATTCAAATATGTCTATGAGGATGAGGGATGTAATCCTCGTGCGGCAGTAAGTGCCTTTCATAAGTTGTACAGCTTTGACAAAGCGAAGGTTTTTGTGGGGCCATGGTGTGGTTCGCCCCAGATAGCAGTAGCCTCGTTGTTGGCGCAGGTTGATGGTCTAGCCATTCTTGGCAGTAGCGCACCTGAGAGAGTGCATCAGCTATCATCGGGGCGAATGTTCGCCGTTCAGCCGTCTATCGAAATGGAGTCGACCTTCAACGCCAAGGAGGCGTATCGCCTTGGGGCTCGAAAGGTGGTGGTTGTTTTTCTTGAAAATGATTTTAGCCGAGCGCATGAAGAGGCATTTAGGGGCGCATTCCAAGGGGAAGTCCTCGATACTTTAGTTTATTCGAGTGCTGACGGTTCGGCGCTTCGTGGTATCGCGACCCGCATTAAACAACTTGCCCCAGATACCCTATACATCCCGGATGCATCTCCACTCATGCATGGTCTCATCAAGTACCTAAGTTCCTTAGGAGTGAGCACCCTGCGCCTCATGAGCGTGTATTCGGCGCAGTCAGATGATGTCTTGAAAGCTATTGGGGCCGCGGGCGAGGGGCTCATCTATTCTTATCCTGATATTTTAGACGATGCGCTCCACCACTATCCGAGAATAGCGGCGCAAGTGCTTGATCATGCTCTTCAGCAGTGTCCGAATGTAGACACTACCTGCATGAATAAAGCGATACGTGAAAAGTATTCATTCGACGTTCACGGGGTCCTGCCCGGTAACGTACGTCTAAAAACCATACGAGATGGAAAGTTTGTGTGGTTCTAGGCGCAATCGTGCGCCCCGCTTATGCAGCTTTCTTTTGTTTCTTCGTGGGAGCAAAAAACAACTTTATTCCCACTGCCTCTAGGATAGACGCCAGGCTGGAGAGTTTAGGATTTCCCTTCTTCGAGAGGCTTCGATAGAGATTCTCACGATTCAGCGTGGTCTTGCGAGCAAGGTTCGCCATCCCACCGCTCGCTTCTACGACATCGCGTAACGCGAGAAGAAATACCTCCTCAGAATCGCTCATACATGCATTGAGATATTCAGCAGCTTCTTTCGGATCTTTGAGCTGTTTGAGGAGCTCGGCCCTATAACTTTTTATTGGCATCTTTGTACTCCTTCCAAATTAGTTTCGCTTTAAAAATATCCTTTGTTTGGGAGCCTTTGTCGCCGCCACACAGAAGGACCACTACCGTATTCCCATCTCG
>CAZZLV010000192.1:0-5072 GCA_964655155.1 uncultured Bdellovibrionales bacterium | reverse complement strand
GATTTTAGCCAGATGCGCCGTTTTCGGGCCCGCAACTGCCGAATTTAGGATTATAAGGCCATAAGAGTAAAGGTCTTCAAAAGTGAGGAAGTACGGTATTCTACAAGCATCTCAGAGTTAGCTAATCGCAGGTGAGCTATTTTAACCTAAAAACGGCAGGTAAGGAGGATGAAAATGGCGCAGGTGCTCAAAAGCACGAAGTATTTTGAACTTTTCTTAAGGCTTGAACCCTGGCACCGTCAGGGTGAGCACCGAAAATTCAAAAGACAAAGTGATTTTAGTCAGAGTCGCCATTTTCAAAACCGCAACTGCCGAATTTAGGTTAAACTGTCTCCCCGGATCTCAATCGGCTAGGGTTTTGCAGGTGACGCCATGAAGGAGAGTAAGGCACGTGGGAATTGTCCAGAGCTTTGGGAACGACTCCTTAGTGAACTTGATGAGAAGCTGCAATTGGGACTACTCGACCGACTGCGGAGGGTAGCGGCATACCACTTTGAAACCGAGATCCTTTTTATTGATCCTGCTTCGCCCGAGGATGGCGCCTACCTAAACAAAGGGCCTACGCTACAGCAACTGGAGCTATTTGCTCAAGATGCAGCCAACGTCCATGAGGTTCGGATCTGCGATAAGGACGCATTTCCCCGCCATGACTAACAGACCGATTAACTCACCTTTTTAAACAAAGGCCAGTCAAGCGCTTCAGACCGATGTTTCTACACCCCAATTTGAACCGCTCACCGCTCCGGAAAACAGCTCACACGGTGACGCTCTCGGCCATATGATCGTCTATTGCTCTACTTGCTTGCGTAGAAATGTTGGAATCTCGAACTTGTCCTCATCCTCTCCGGCTGTGAGCACTGAGAGCTTCTTCAGCTTTATAACCTCCGAGCCGCTCTGAGCCTGTGTTGTTATCGTCTTACGACCAAACGCAGGTGCATCTACTCCGAGCGCACCGGTAATCAATCCTGCCGGCTTCGCGCCGATCGAAGGAGTGACCGCAGACACAATTGGCTTATCTCCAAACCCCGTAGCGATAACCGTAACACGTACGCGATCGGTTAGATTCTCGTCAATTACCATGCCCCAGATGATGTTTGCATCTTCGTGGGCTTCTGAGTGAATCAGCTCGGCAGCTTCATTAACCTCTTGTAAAGTAACATCCGGCGATGCTGTCACATTGATGAGAACACCTCGTGCACCATGAATCGAGATATCCTCGAGAAGTGGACTTGAAACAGCCTTCTCTGCCGCTTCCACTGCTCGATTATCACCACTAGCTTCACCCGTTCCCATCATCGCCATGCCCATCTCGGACATGACCGCGCGAACATCGGCGAAGTCGACGTTTACCAAACCTTCGCATATGATCAGATCGCTGATACCCTTTACCGCTTGGTAAAGTACATCATCAGCCTTGCGGAACGTATCGAGCAGCGAAGTGTTGCGACCGGCGATCGAAAGCAGGCGCTGATTAGGAATGGTGATAAGAGTATCCGCATGCTTACGCAGCTCCTCAATCCCCTGATCAGCATTGCGCATGCGGCGCTTGCCTTCAAACATGAAGGGCTTGGTAACCACGCCCACCGTGAGACAGCCGAGACTCTTAGCAACCTCGGCCACAACAGATGCGCCGTAAGTGCCTGTCCCTCCGCCCATTCCAGCGGTGATGAATACCATGTCAGCACCCTCAAGTGCCTTACGTACCTGCTCCACCGATTCTCGCGCTGCCGCACGACCCACCTCGGGGTCGGCACCGGCTCCTAGCCCTTTTGTAATATCATCACCGAGCCGAATTTTATTGGTTGGCAAACAAGACGCGAGCGCTTGAGCATCCGTATTTGCAGCATAGAACTCAACTCCCGTCAGCCCACTGCGAATCATGTTGTTGACGGCATTTAAACCACCACCACCGATTCCGAATACTTTGATCTTTGCATTCCCCGACTGAAGCGATTTGTTCTTTACCTCGTCCATGCTGCATTCCCCCGTACTACTCAGACTACTATCCTTACTGCCCTGACTATCTCGACTATCCTGACTACCTTGACCACTCTGAAAATCGAATTCGAGTTGTTGACTATCGGTCACTCTAGCACTCACCTCAAAAAAAACCGAACAAAAAGAAGATGAATCAATGTCTGTTCACCTACTTTTTTCGGGTCACCTTGCCTCAAGGCCAGTGTCAAACCTCTCCAGTCGACCATTATTAACCTTTACCGATAAAAGTAAAGAGATACAAAAGGTGTTTCTTTTTTTAATGCCGAATTTCCCTCTTACTTACCTGACAACTACCAAAAAAAGTATGTGGCTTATCCGGCTCTTGAACAGAACCAGAATATCGAATCCACTGTTTTTTTTAAAAATGGTAGCGCTCTCAAAACCAAACCACCAGGGCGGCCAGCCAAATATGGCGCAGTTCGATACCCCTACTAGAAGTGTTCGCTAAACCAACCAGCCACGCGACGCACAGCGTTTCCGACCCGTCCGCGGGTGGGCTGACCACTACGTCGCGTCAGTATCCCAGCGGTTGTGGCACCATAGCTTGTGCCGTGAAGCATCAGACCAACCGCAGCTGAGTACTCCGGCCCCCTGATAAGGTCAAGCAATCCGCCCACACCGGCAGGAGTACCAACACGCACTGGAAGATTAAAGATCTGCTCAGCTACCTGAGATATTCCGGGCAAATTCGCAGATCCACCGCTAACGACCACCCCACTCGTTAGCATGTCCTCATAGCCAGCCTTTATTATCTCCCGCTGAATCAGGGCAAACATCTCAGACACCCGAGGCTCTATTATCTCAGCAAGCAACATCTTTGATAGAACCCGAGGAGCACGCCCACCCACGGATGGCACCTCGATTATGTCTGATTTGCTGACACCAGCAGTTATCGCCGTACCGTATTCACACTTAATCCTCTCAGCTGCCATCAGCGGTGTTCTAAGTCCTGCTGCTATATCATTGGTGATGTGATTCCCCCCCACTGCTAACACCGTAGTACACTTGACGGCGCCGGCGTGAAAAACCGAAAAACTACAGGTACCTCCTCCGATATCGAGCAAGAGCACGCCCAGCTCCTGCTCCTCCTGAGACAACACGGCTCTACCGGATGCCAACGGCGCCGCAACTACGTCCTGCACGGCTAGACCACATCTATTGGCGCATTTAACGATATTTTGAGCACTCGCAATAGCTCCTGTAATTATGTGAACACGAGCCTCCAAGCGCACACCCGAAATACCGATCGGATCACGCACCCCGTCCTGCTCATCAATAACAAACTCCTGCGGGACTACGTGCAGAACCTCCCTGTCAAGAGGAACTGCAACGGCTTTTGCAGCATCTATAACCCGCTCAATGTCGAGAGCTGAAACTTCCTGCCCTTTAACAGCCACGATCCCGTGGCTGTTTTGAGAACGCAGGTGGCTACCCGATATGATCGCCAAGACTGAGCTAACCTCGCACCCAGCCATAGTTTCGGCCTGGGCTACAGCTCGTCCAATGGCACTGACTGTCCCCTCGATATTTACAACTACACCTTTGCGCAAACCTCTAGATGGACTCGAACCGACCCCTAAAACATCGACACTGCCATCAACCTTTTGCTCGCCTATGACGACTTTGATTGATGATGTGCCGATATCCAGCCCAGCTATGATAGACGAAGTATTAGGCATGAAGCATCTCGCAACAAAAACTAACCCGTTACTTCAACCAGATTAAACATAGTTTGGCAAAGTCGCAATACACTTTGACACGCTCCTGCAGTTCTGTGGTTTTCTCAATAGGATCGAACCGTTAAGAGCGGCCACCCTACTGATTGCTGGATTAGCCCGAATATTGCACGAAAGTGCAAGATTCGGGCGAACAAGTGCAAGGAAGCACCTGCAAATTCCGAAGCGCAGCGGAGGAAATTGGAGCGGCGAGCGCAGCGAGCTTCGTGAAAGATACGGATTAGTTAACCTAAATTCGGCAGTTAAGGAGGATGAAAATGGTGCAGATAGCCAAAAGCATGAAGGATTTTGAACTTTTCTTAAGGCGCAACCCTGGCACCGTCAGGGTGAGCACCGAAAATTCAAAAGCCGCAGTGATTTTAGCCAGATGCGCCATTTTCAGACCCGCAACTGCCGAATTTAGGGTTAATCATCCCTGCCCAACGGCACTGGAGTTATCACTCATCGGAGTGGGCCTAAACTGGACAACTCCAACCCGATCAAAAGCAAGATCAATCTTAGCAACATCACCAAAACGAGTCCTTAGCTGCTTTAGCAGAGCTGCGCAGCGCACTCCCTGCTCGGAGAGAGGAACTTTAGCGTCAACACCACCCGCAAAAACAACAGGGAATGGGAGCCCACCAAAAGATACCGAAAAATCGCCCTGACCGAGAAACTCTAACTCGCGAATCGGCTTCGCCACCTCCTTTTGGATCGTGTCGCTAACACGAGCTGCGGCGGAGAGCTGTGCCCTAACCAAATCCAGAGAGTTAGCGGTCGCAGCAAGCCCTTTAACTGTAATAAGCTGCCCAACAAAATTGCGACCATCGAGCTCCCGTTGCGGCACGAGGAATGCCCCCTCCCGATCGATTACCCATGAATTTCCCTCAAAGTTCGCCAAAAACATCGGCTGGCGCTCCTTAATCCGCACCACAAAGCAACCCCATCTCGATGCCCACGAATCCGGACACGCTTCGAGTGCTGCCTCCTGTACCCAGGGAGTCTGTCCAAGCTGTGCCTGAATTTCGGTAGCATGCAGGTGCCACCACGGAACTGACCTATTAAGCGGAAGTAATCTCTCAACTTCGGCTCGCGACAGTGCATGCAAACCATCAATACGAAGCTCTTTGTCATTTAAGAGCTGCGCGCCTCTGCTTGATACAGAATCCACAAACTGCCGGAAGCCTCGCGGATTATCGAGCGCCAGCAACGCGCCAACGCTCATAGTTGTTAATACAGTGATTAGTGCTCGCATGAAATTATTATCCTAAATTCAGCAGTTGCGGGCCCCAAAACGGCGCATCTGGCTAAAAGCACACAGGATTTTGAACTTTTCGGAGGCGCAACCCTGGCACCGTC
>CAZZLV010000191.1:0-5094 GCA_964655155.1 uncultured Bdellovibrionales bacterium | reverse complement strand
CCATGTGAGTAGACCGCGAAGTCTATAGCGTTTTTCAAAAGTCCGTAGCGATATAACGGCTTTTAGAAAACGCTATCGATTCGCGGATGCGAATCAAAACAACAACCTATAGTGATTTACGGCAAAAGCCTTGGCAGTTTTACTGGCACGGACTTTTGCAGATCACTACAGCTGTTACAGAAGCTATCAAAGTAGTTGTGGAGGTGCTTTAACAGAGAGCATCCGCAGGACACCCCTAACTAGGTATTGTCTATGACCGACGAATTGGCCACCGAGGAGGTAACACCACCGCATGTGGCTGAAGGGATTCTTGAAGATATCCTCAATGAGTGTCGAATATTGGCAGTGCGCTGCGGTAGTGACGGACGCGTTGTATACCTCAACAGGTGCGCTGCAGAGGTTTTAGGGCTGCCAGAGAGTCACCTCCTGGGCGCACGGATGAGCGATGTGATTCATCAGAGCCCTGACTGTACATCCGGATGTGAAGATGCACTATCTAAAGCACTTGAGCAGGGTGTTCATGCTGAATTTCGATTCTATGTCGGAGCACAGGATAATAGGAGAGAGTACCTGCTTTTCCTTGAGCCCCATCTTGAAGATAGCGGGTGCGTGTCGCATTTGTCGGGAATCGGAATAGAAATCGCTACTGAGCAATGTCAGCTTAGCACCGCAAGTGACACAAACTATCTAAGAGATCGATTCTTGGCTGTAGTAGCCCATGAGATTCGCAACCCACTATCAGCGGTTAGTGCAGGTATTAAGTTGTTAGAACGGAGACTGGATTTAGCTGAGCACGGAGATCTGCTGCAGAAGATGAATAGACAGGTTGAGTACCTTGCACGTATCGTTAGTGATCTGCTCGATGTATCTCGTATTGCCCGGGGAAGTTTGCCGATCTCAAAGACTTTAATTAGTGTCAGTGATATTATTGATTCAGCGCTAGAGATCTGCCGGGAAGCGCTGGAGCGCAAAGGACACTCACTGAGAATTGTGTTGCCGCAGATGTCGATTGCGCTCAATGGCGACAAGCAGCGTTTGAGCCAGGTTATTGTGAACCTTCTCGATAATGCCGCTAAGTATACCCCTGATGGCGGTGAGATCGTTGTCTCGGCATGTCAGGATGGTACTGATGTTCTGATTGTAGTAGAGGACAATGGAGTAGGCATTCCAGCCTCTGAAGCACCGCACATATTTGAGCTGTTCAAGCAGCTTGCCCAAAAAGATGGCTGCCGCCGAGATGGGTTTGGAATCGGCCTTTACCTAAGTAAGATGCTGGTTGAGGCGCATGATGGAGATATAGAAGTGTGTAGTGACGGGGCGCGTGAAGGGACTAGGTTCTTGATTCGCTTGCCACGCTTAGTTACCGAAGAAAGATTCGAATCCGGCTTACCAGCTTGATTTCGTAACTCCTGGTATCAACCCTTTGTGAGCCATCTCGCGGAAGACGATCCGAGACACCATAAACTTCTTGTAAATACCGCGTGGCCGGCCAGAAAGCTGACAGCGATTACGGATGCGCTCCTTTGCTCCATTACGAGGTAGAGACTGTAGCTTTTGGCGTGCTTTGTAACGATCCTCGTCTGAAGCTTTAGGATCGAGAGCCTTAGCTTTTAACTCCTGGCGTAAAGCATACTGCTTAGCAGCCATTTTGATGCGCTTTTCGTTGCGGAGAACTGAACTTTTCTTTGCCATAGATAAAATACTACCCAATAACCCATCAGCCGGTGAGCTTACCATACTTTTCTCTGAAGTCTAGTGGGCAGGGTGTAAAATGTTGGGGCGTCGCAGTTCCCTATATCTTTAAGAGGCCAAAAATATGCAGAAGTTACAAAGATAAACCTAAATTCGGCAGTTGCGGGTATAAAAATGGCGCATCTGACTAAAATCACTTTGTCTTTTGAATTTTCGGTGCTCACCCTGACGGTGCCAGGGTTAAAGCCTTAAGAAAAGTTCAAAATACTTCGTGCTTTTGAGCACCTGCGCCATTTTCATCCTCCTTAACTGCCGTTTTTAGGATTATCCGCTATGAAACCGCGCAACTTGTTTATCTCACTGCGTGCCCCCTCAAGGCTCTCAAGGGCAGGCGTTTCTAAGATAAACGGTATCGAGCGCAGCTTGGGGTGATTAAAGATCCGTTCCAGCGCGACCACGCCGATCAGGCCATCACCTATATTTTCATGACGGTCTTTTTTGCTACCACACTCTGTTTTGCTATCATTCATATGAATTGACCACACTTTATCAAGCGACAGCTCGTGATCTATGGTAGAGATGATCGATTCAAGATCATGCACCAGATCATAACCGCTGGCCCACATATGCTGCGTGTCGAGCCCGAACCCAGCCAGCTCTTTGCGTTCTAATTGAGAGTATATCAGCGCCAACTCTTCGACCCGATCGCCGATAATATTCCCTGAACCTGCGGCAACCTCCATAATCAGTCGGGAATTAGCAGGTGCGCGCTCAAGTACCCAGTTTAGCCCAGATACAACGCGGTCGTACCCTGAAGCCTCATCCGGTTGATCCTTCATGCTGCCGACATGAAAGATGACTCCAGCTCCATTGATTCGCGCGCTTAAGTCCAGGTAGTTCAGCAGCGAAGTTTTTGCTAAGTGAAACTTCTGGGGGTCAGGTGTTGCCATGTTGATCAGGTAGATTGCGTGAAAGAATACCTTCTCAAGGCATGAACCTTCCTTGAGTTGATTAAAATCACCCTCTACCCCGGCAGCAAATGGTTGTGAGTTCCAGCGTTGTGGAGGCGATGGGTGAATTTGAATAGTGTTGATTTTTAATTCAAGAGCCGCTTTAGCGGCGTTAGCCAAACCACCAGCGCAGGATACGTGAGCTCCTAGGTAACGTTTCATTTTTGCCTCTCTCTATCTCTGACCTATTCACCTTTTAGGGCCATAACAGTATATTTGCAGAAGCAGTGGTGGCTGTGCTGCAAGGTTGTTGAGGCCTAAAGCTAGGCGCGCAACAGCACTATAGTGATTTGCAAAAGTCCGTGCCAGTAATACTGACAAAGCTTTTGCCCTAAATCACGATCGGTTGTTGTTTTTTATTCGCGTCCGCGAATCGATAGCGCTTTCCAAAAGCCGTTATATCGCTAATGACTCTTGAAAAACGTTATATACTAAACAGCTTTTAAAATTACTGCTTCGGTTTTGTAGCAGCAAAAACACTGAATATGATTCGATCGCTCATAGTACTATTTCTCGGAGTCCTGATCGGCGCTGTATTGATGTGGGTTGCTAGCCGCAATATACCGCTCAGTAGTCGGCAGCTGACAAGAGGTTCGATCTCTACCCCGGAGCCGGCTCTGGTGCGTTGTGAGTCGGAGCTAGCGCGACGGGATCAAGAGCTTAATCAGCTCCGCAGAGTGAATCTAGGTGATGCAGCTAAGGTGGTGCCTGCAGAGCAGGCACCAACGCATGAAGTCAATCGAGCGGCTGAGCTTGAGGACGAGGATGCGGCGCGTCAGGCAGTGGCTTGGCAACTGTCTTCTGTTGAGAAGTTTGTCCCGGTGTCTGATGAGCAGCGAGCGCGGCTGACTCAGAAGTTTGCCGAGGAGCGCAAAGCGCGTGAAGAGGGACGTGAGAGCTCAGCAGAGTCACTTGAGGAGATTATCGGGGTGGAGAATGCTCAGGTCTATCGCGGGCAAGTTAAGGCTGCGTTTGAGCGGGTGCGAAATGAAGAGCTCGATAAGGATGCGGTTTGGCTCTCTCGAAGATTGGGCCTCGCTCCAGAACAAGAGCTAAGGATGCGGTCGATCTTCGAAGATGTAGAGCGAGTTGTGAGTGCGGAATATGCGCCACCCCCTCTTGGATCAGGTACTAATCCGCAACAGCGAGTACAACGGATGATCGCCGAAAATAGGAGGAGAGTCGAACTCCGAGCAGAGCGATTGCGAGAGGTACTGCCAGCCGATCAGTACCAAGCCTATATCAAATCAGAGAGTGAATCTGCCGCCTCCGATATGGAGGTATTCCACGACAGTGGAGAGCACTAGTCCGTATTTATCACGAAGCTCGCTGCGCTCGCCGTGAAAAATGCTCGGAAAAAGGCCATCCATGGCCTTTTTCCTCATCGCCTACAGTTTGTGTGGGACCCATAGTGCCCACACAAACTGTAGGCTCCAAATTCCTCCGCTGCGCTTCGGAATTTGCAAGTGCTTCCTTGCACTTGCTAGCTTGAACCGAAATTCGGCAGTTGCGGGCCCGAAAACGGCGCATCTGCCCAAAATCACTTTGTAATTTTGAATTTTCGGTGCTCACCCTGACGGTGCCAGGGTTCAAGCCTCAAGAAAAGTTCAAAATCCTTGGTGCTTTTAGCCACCTGCACCATTTTCGTTCTCCTTAACTGCTGAATTTAGGATAAAAACACTATAGCTGCTTTCGCTAAGTATTTAGACCGGATTAAGGAGCTAGCAGCTTTTTGTAATCGCGAATACTCTGCCTAATAACTTTGTGAGCCATGGCACGCCCGTATACTTGAGCGACTTCAACTGCTGCACGTTTGTGTATTCCTGGAATCTGCTTATAGGTTAGAAAATAGTGCACCAGGCGGTCAATCACCGCTTTGGGCAGATCCTTTATGTCCTTAATGTTCCCGTATACCCCGTCTCCTTCGAGTACGGCGATGATCTTGTCATCCGCTTCGGAGCGATCAATTAGTTGCAGTCCGCCGATCGGGCGTGCCCGAACAAGGATATCACCTTGGGCGATCACAACATCGGCTAGGATACAGATATCGAGTGGATCGCCATCACCTTTAATACGGGACTTGCTCCTTAGGGACTGAGCGCAGAGCGCTCCAACTCCATCGCCGCAGTACGTTTGAGGGACGAAGCCATAGAGGGTAGGGCAGTGGTTTGAGTACTTCTGTGGTCTATCGACCTTGAGTATACCGGATGTTTTATCAATCTCAAATTTGACGGTATCGGTTGGGACGATCTCCACATAGCAGGTGAGCATCTTGGGGGCCTCATTACCGTGTGATACTCCGTGCCAAGGATGAGCGCGATGGATGTGGATCTGATTCATAATCCTAAATTCGGCAGTTGCGGGTCTGAAAATGGCGCATATGACTAAAATC
>CAZZLV010000190.1:0-5105 GCA_964655155.1 uncultured Bdellovibrionales bacterium | reverse complement strand
AAGTGATTTTAGCCAGATGCGCCGTTTTTGGGCCCGCAACTGCCGAATTTAGGATTATTGTTTTGATTTGCGTCCGCGAATCGATAGCTTTTTCCAAAAGTCGTGACATCGCTACGGACTTTTGAAAAACCCTACATACGGACTTCGATATGTTCCCATTGCCAGCCCTAGCTAGCATATCCCTCGCTGTTGCGGTTGCCTGTGGTGCCTTTGGCGCTCACGCACTGCGCGATGCCCTTTCTCCCGTTGACCTGGCTATCTGGGAGAAAGCGGTGCTCTACCAAATGGTTCATTCCTTAGCTGCGCTGGTTATCGCTCTCAAGGCCGATTCAGCCCAGATGCATGCGCGTCTGCTTAATGTGGCTCGGATTCTACTGGTATCAACTCTAATTTTCTCTGGTAGCCTCTATCTTTTGGTTCTTCTGCAGATCCGCTGGCTTGGCGCGATTACTCCCGTGGGAGGTACGGGATTTATAATTGCCTGGCTGCTATTAGCGCTAAAACTCTTTAAAGGTAAACTCATGGGTTGATGTTTCCATCCTGCTGTCGCAGCATTTACTGAATAGTTACTAACCCGTATTTTTCACGAAGCTCGCTATTCTGCCCTGAAAGTCACCGTATCACTAGCCCGAGTGGCCCCTATTCTTCTCATTGGTCTCTTAGTCGAGATCTCTACCGAGTAAGCGAGACCAAAGAGAGCACCAGGCTTTAGATTCCTCAGAGTTATCCTATTAGAGCGCGTTTTAATCTGCTTTACTCGTTTGCTGTTTCCAGAAAAATCATCGGCATGCGCGCTCTGAATAAATGCAAATCGCTTAGAAGATAATCTTGGCAAATCCGCAACTTCCCAATATCGCACCACATATGTGATAACAAGATTATCTTGGTCAGAGAGGAGCTGTTTTGCTTTATGCTTCGAGATCCGACGTTGCTTCTGGAGATGTTGTAAGATTGAGGATGGCTGCTGTGACAACAGACTTGCTCGTACTCGCGGCAGTTCTACTTGAACCTCGCCCTGTCTGACAATAACATTTGCCACTGGTAGCCCTCCAGAGCCGGGGGCTACAACGATCGGTGGATCCTCTAAAAGGCTCTTACTAGTCAAATTAGTCCTCTCTAGTGCCAAATGCCCATTGGAATCACGAGTCGAATTATTTGCTAGCGCTGTAGCAGTGGCATTAACACTTATAGTTATCGTAGCTGCTGGTCGCGCTGTAGTGGTGCCATTAGCTATCGGAGTTGGAATCGGCGTTATTGTTGAAACCCCCTGGACACTCTGCTGCGATGGGATTCCACTCAATGAAGCACTTTGAGTTAAAGTCACACTACCAAGATCTGCACAGCTATGAGTCATATCAAGGATCCCGTCCTCAAATGCAATATCTACACGCCCCCGTTGAGCTGCCCACCCTGGCGAACCCGATACCAACATTCGCTGCAAGCTTCCATTTACGAATGCTTGACAATCAGAGCCTCCTGTCAGAGCCAATCCCTGCTCCTGTTGTGCATCGTTAACACAGTTGTTAGCAGGTATTAGACCAGCACATCCTGTTTCAGTAACACCGACAAATCCTAGAGCTCCTCCAGTCGAGCTTTCAGCACTACGCAGGGCAATAACCTGCTGCGCGGACGAGAACATACCTATAAAACTCGAGCCAAGATGCTGGACATGAGAGCCAAACATCCCCGAGTACTCCTCATGCGGGTTATTTAAGATGCACTGAGGCTGGTCATTAGCTACATCTAGTTCATACACTGCTACTAGTCCACGACCACTGTACGATCTAGGGGATCCGACGACGTACTTACGACTGTCAGGCTGCCCTGATACCACTGTGCCATTATGCTCCATAAGTTGATACTGCGATATAACTGGCGTCTGAGGCCCCGTATCTGCCGCCATACGCTCATAGATTGTTCCCAATCCTCCGACACGTGAGGCAGAGATAAAGAGTCGTGCAAAGCTCTTTGTTAAACCCGACCCTCCACCGACCTGCGAAATTGACGAGCCCCCATCTGATGACGCTGCAAAGGTCTCTGAAAAATCGCTTAAAGCAGCAAACTGGCACGAGCCATCAGATTGCGCTGAAACTGCAAACCCATCGATTCGAGCCAACCTCGGATTAGCAATCACAACGTTTACTGCGCTACTGCCACCGGTAGCTCGCACGGCTTGCACCCTCTCACCAAAGCCCTGTGGCCCCTGTGCCAAACCACACGCCACAAAGCCAACTCCCGTTTCAGATACGGCGCTGGTAAAGAGATAGACACTGCCAGCCGCTTCAGTTGGCAAGCCTGGAGCTCCGATGATCAGATCATCAACCCCATCTCGGTTTAGATCATCGATAAATTGAATCGCGGTACCGAATCGTCCCGTCGCTTGCTCTGCAGCCGGAGTAAGAACCTGCTTGGGAACCGCTGACTGAACCTGGTCAAAGAGATACACGCGGCCCTGGCCATTCAGCGCATTCGGCGCCGCAATGGCGATGATTGAATTGTTTCCAGCAGCTATAACTCGCCTACTACATGCAACCTCCGCGCCGAACCTACCACCTCTATCAGATCCCACCAAAAAGGAATCAAAGCGCAATCTTGTCTGCGGCTGTGCCTGAGTACTAAGACTCGCAATCGATGCTGTAGCCAATAGCAATCCTTTTAAGAGCTGGTTCATAGCACACTCCTGCGGTAACGTGGCGCAGGCTGCGCAAGCACAGCTCTGAGAATTAACCCACTAAAGACCCCCCAAACACTACCAGTGACTACTGGGATCAACCATCCGAGCAGAAACAATGAGAATTGAATCGCCGCAATCAGCACAAGAGCTGCACATAGTGCAGCGATCAACGTTCCACCATTAAGGGAGCAGATAATCAGAGAGAGAAGCGCTGCGCAGAGCAATGTAATTGCCGCACTAGACACAACCGAGCTCTGCTTAATCCAATCACCCTTAAGCATATTGGAAGCTGCTGTTGCATGTATCTCTGCACCGAAAGTCTGTTGATCGAATGGCGTGATGAAGGCGTCCCGCTGAGAGGCCCCGGTACTACTTCGCAAACCAAGACCTACAAATACTATCTTCCCGGCAAACAGTGATCTTTGAGGCAACTCAGACGAGTCAGAGATAGCAACCTCGTAGGGAATAGTTGGGATTGAGTGACTCGGCCCATAAAAATTCAAGAGTGATTTATTAGGTGGAGTAGCCGTGTCTAATCGATCGAGCGCAACTGCCATCTCTGATAGGGTATTAACTGAAGGAAAAACCTCTGATACGGCCTTCGGAAATTCACGTATCCGACCAAACTGCATCGGTAAGCCAACAATACCAACACCCACACTCTCTGTCTCAAATAACTCTGCAGGTTGCAGCAGCTCCTCCAACAGAAACGCACCATTAATCGTTGCTCGATGCGAAACCCCAAGAGCCGCTCCGAGTACTGTAGGTACTTTCTTCATTGCTTCTGCTAGAGCACGATCATCACTATTGTCTCGGCTAGCTTCAGCAAATATCACATCAAAAACCACTCGCTTCGCTCCAGCATCAGCAAGGGCCGTGATTAACTTTGCGTGCAGTGCACGTGGCCATGGAGCTGTTAGTGGCACACCAAGCCTCATATAACTCTGCTCGTCCATAGAAACTACGATAATATCTGGATGTGGAGCGATCGACCCTCTCAGGCGAAAGAGAGTATCTGCATGATTAGCTTCGATAGCCGAAAATTTTTCAGTTTGGGCGATCGGCAAAACAAATATGGTAGCCAGCACCATCCAAATGGCATTTATCACCAAGAGCCGCGCATTAAAGTGACGCGACTTACCGCTAGCCTGCAGACCGCGCGCTTTGACCGCAGGTGACACTTTTGTTGAAACAAGCCGCCCTGATTGATTGTGCTTGCGCGAAAAGTGGGCCTCAAGCGAATTTGCAAACGACCTTGCTGCTTGTGTTCTGCGCAGCGGATCGCGCTCCAGCAATCCGTCGACGCCTTCCAACAACCATGTTGGAGCATCCTCGCGAAGTAATCGCACAGACGTAGCCGGTTGCTCAATTTTTGCCAAGATCAGTTGTGCTGGGTTATCTTCCCGAAATGGCGGAGTTCCTGTAAGCAGTTCAAAAAAAACCACGCCGAGCGCATATAGATCTACTGCTGGTGAAGAAGCCTCCCCTCGCAAAACCTCTGGAGCTACATAGCGCAGCGTACCAAAAACATCGGCAGCAAGCAGCGTGGCAGGCGCAGAACTCGACCGCGCGATTCCGAAATCGGTTATTTTGAGTGTTCCATCACCACTAACTATTATATTTGCCGGCTTAAGATCGCGGTGAATGACACCCACAGCATGCACTGCGGACAATCCGCGCATGATCTGCCCTGCCATTTCGATAATTGTCCAAAATGGCAAACCCTCGTTGCTAATAGCCACCTGCAGCGATTGCCCAGAGAGGTATTCCATCGTGTAAAAGATGACATCTCCGTCCCGACCGAAATCAAATGTGCGAACGACATTTTCGTGCTGAATTTTATGTGTTAGGCGAACCTCTCGCAGAAACCGATTGATCGCTGCATGTTCCTCTGCGCCACCTCTGTGAAGAACCTTAATAGCTACTTCACTTTCACCTAATACTAGATCCTCTGCGAGGTACACTGTACCCATTCCACCGCGCCCTATAGGCCGGATGATTCGATAGCGATTTGCTATAACATACCCAGGTTCAAATGGGCGGAAATCCTCGCCATCAGAGCCGAAAGACTGTTGTGAGTGAGCTACCTGCATACCTCTACCAGCAACTCGGGGGCCGCTGAGCCCTACCATAATCCTAAATTCGGCAGTTGCGCGTCTGAAAATGGCGCATCTGACTAAAATCACTTCGTCTTTTTAATTTTCGGTGCTCACCCTGACGGTGCTAGGGTTCAAGCCTCCAAAAAGTTCAAAATACTTGGTGCTTTTAGCCATCTGCACCATTTTCATCCGCCTTAACTGCCGAATTTAGGATAATCCCCTTAAGATATCGGATGCCGGAGCCCCCCTCTTCGGAGCCAAAGAAGCTTCAAATAGCGGCTCATCGCGGAATCGAGTGGGTGCCGATGGCTGCTGATGGGTCATAACCCATT
>CAZZLV010000189.1:0-5106 GCA_964655155.1 uncultured Bdellovibrionales bacterium | reverse complement strand
CTTTTAGCCATCTGCACCATTTTCATACTCCTTAACTGCCGAATTTAGGATAATTGCAAAAGTCCTCGCCGGCAAAATTGGCAAGGGCTTTGCTCTAACTCACTAAAGGTTGTTGTTTTGACTCCCATCCGCGAATTTATGGACTTCTGGAATTACAGCGATTACGCTTCAGCCTTTAAAAAGATCCTTAAATTTATTGAGATATCTCCTTGGCTAATCCGAGCTCCTACATATGTTTACTTAACTCAAACATCGCACTTTAGTAGATATTTCGGGCTAGCCCGCATCACAGTATGAAGCTTATCACCACTAGACTAGAATCGAAAATCAGCCAATACTGCACTTAAATTGTGTTATAGTACTATGGTGGAATCAACAGGGCTGCCTAATTAATCAGGCTCCCTGGTTGAAAGCCGTCAGTTAATCGGATAAACCGGGCTATTTAATTATTTATTGTTGTGAACGCAAGACGTCGAGGATGGAGTGTGCAAGTCGGCACGGTGGGGACTATCCCCATTCGAATCCACCTTTCATTTCTGGCCCTATTAGGGTGGTTGCTCATCGGTAGCAGCAAAGGGTCTGCGCTACACGAGACCCTGTTCGTTATCGCCGTCTTTGTGTGTGTCCTTTTACACGAACTCGGTCATGCCCTCACCGCAAAACGATTCGGTGTGCAAACCAGAGATATAACGCTTTATCCATTTGGCGGGATAGCCTCAATTACTTCCCAACCAGCGTCAGTGGCTGAACTTCTAATCGCTTTGGCAGGGCCTGCGGTTAACCTGATTATTGCAGCAGCTATATTTCCGTGGATTACCCTCCCTGCACTTATAAACTTAGACGGGGATCAGATATCATTTCCGGCTCGATTATTCGTTACCAACATTGCACTAGCAGTGTTTAACCTCCTTCCCGCGCTACCCATGGATGGAGGTCGTGTCTTAAGAGCTTGTTTAGCGCTGTGTAAGGTACAGCAGCCTACGATGATTTCCGCTCGCATAAGTCAGGGATTGTGCATTGTGCTGGCGATCATCGGGCTTTACCTGCAACAACCGATGCTCTTTATCATAGCCGTTTTGGTCTTTCTGGGCGCCATGCATGAACATATACGAGCCGAGACTAAGGCCATAGCAACAGCGTTTACCATTGAAGAGGCGATGATTCCGCGCGAGCGGCTGGAGTCATTCCCACACGGTACTACTATTTCGCGCGCCCTGCGCACATCACTTACCTCATGGCAGCCGCTCTACCCGGTGCTAAACGGTAATGCTCTTCTCGGAATAGTGCTACGAGATGATATTCTTGAGCACGCCGTGACTCGCTCTGATGATTATGTAGGCGAGATAATGAAGCGCTCTATTCCAGAGATCGATATCAACGCATCACTTGCAGATGCCTTCTCTCGGATGGATAACAGCTCTCTTCCTGTCCTGGCGGTGACTAGAGATGAGCAGTACGTGGGGCTTCTGGCATATGATCGACTGGCTGATTTTCTCTTGATGCATGAACTACGGCACAGAATGCCAGGAAATGACGACATCGAGTGGAACACACCATAAACCTCGAAACGGCTATTGCGGGTCTTAAAAATGGCGCATATGAATCAAATCACCTCGCATTTTTAATTTTCGGTGCTGATCCTGACGGTGTCAGGGTGAGCACCGAAAATTCAAAAGACTCAGTGATTTTAGCCAGATGCGCCGCTTTCGGGCCCGCAACTGCCTAATTTAGGATTATTCCTTGCTGTATGCCTGACAAAACTAGTACCTCCAGCTACAAACCCATCATCTCACAGCGATCTTATGCAGGCACGC
Organism: uncultured Bdellovibrionales bacterium; assembly: GCA_964655155.1. GTDB lineage: Bacteria > Bdellovibrionota_C > UBA2361 > UBA2361 > OMII01 > OMII01. The sequence goes on along the minus strand of CAZZLV010000189.1, from coordinate 3,292 downwards.
TCCTCCTACTTGTGGCCTCTGGGCTCAGGCTACTACCATTTTCGCTTCGATCTGCTCTAGGTTGGGTCCTCGGTTATATCGCAGGATTTCTACCACTAAGAGAGAGAAAGTTTACCATGCTACAGCTCAAGGCTTTTCTGCCAGAGGTATCAGCGTGCAAAATCACGCCTCTGGTATTCGCTAACGCAGGCCAAACATTGCTTGAGTCTCTAAACATACATCCCATTCTTTTACGCTCCCCGGCCCGCATTAGTTGCGATTCGTGGCATAAGGTGCAGGAGTGGATCAGCGCACCTCGGCCAATTGTGGCGCTGACCGGCCACACCGGCAACTGGGATCTACTCGCAGCATGGGTAATAGCACAGGGTATACCGCTAACGACGATCGGCCGCGAGGCGCGTAGCGCCAGCGCTCAGGCCGTTCTGCGCTCGATTAGAGAGGGATACGGAATAGAGACTATCTGGCGCTCTGATAGATCAGGTCTTAAACGGCTCATATCGTGCCTACAGCACCGCCGAATATTAGCGGCGTTGATAGATCAAGACACTCGGGTTGATAGTATTTCAGTACCGTTCTTCGGAAGTCCGGCTAAAACACCGGTGTCACTAATTACCCTCGGACAAAAGATGAATGCGCGATTCGTTACTGCATTCCTATTTCGTACTGGATGGCTACGCTTTTCGGTATTTGTTGAGGAGATCCCCGATTTCGCTAGCGAGAAGGAGGTGCTTACAGCATACCACCAACGACTTGAGCAGCTAATTCGGCGCTATCCCAGTCAGTGGGTCTGGTTTCACAAAAGGTGGCGTAGCCCAACGATAGAGCAAACTCTCTCATCAAGAGCATATGAGCGGATGTTGCGCGAGAGAATCAGCAAGGGAGTTTAAAATGGCTAAAATTGCTCTGGCGACAGCACTACTGCAGGATCATCTGCTACGCCGATTGCAGCGGCAGACATTTCATCTTCTCTTCATAACTTGCCTCTGCTTGATAAGCTGCGCATCATTGGGCAATGGCTCGATGGTCATCCAAGCTGAGCAGCTTACGGAGGAAGGCAGATACACCGAGGCTATAGGTACCTACCGCAAACATATTCAAGAGCGACTTGATGATTCAACGAGGCCAGAGTGGGAAAACCCTTACTTTTACCTGCTTCGGATCATAGACCTACAACTCAGAATGGAACGCCCAGCAGATGCTCTAAGCTCCTGCCGCGAGGCCGAAAAGCAAGGGGTCGAGTCAATCCTTATCTCTGATAGGTATCGCGCGGTGGCGTCGTGGCATGAGCAGCATGGCAACCTAGAAGCTGCCTTCGAGGTTCTCAAAAGCAACCGGGAGCGTGATCCGCTCCTCTTTGATGCTATGCTTGACCGCATCGGGCGCGCTTTGACGGCGCCTGAGAAGGGATCAACACAGTAGTTTCAGGCACCAGTCGCGTATAATCATTGGCTATAAACCTCAATTCGGCAGTTGTCGGTCTGAAAATGGCGTATCTGCTTAAAATCACCTTGTCTTTAGCCTTACCTGGCGCAATTAGGATAGAATCACCAACTCCGAGATATCCGTACTGCGCCCAGCAAGAAGCATCTTCCGACGGATGCCCCACGGTCGTGAAGTTATGTCTTCACTGAGATCCTGCCACTCTATACAACCAATTTTACTGAGGCTCTCAAAGTCTCTTAGAACTAGCCCCGCCCGCAGTGCAATAGCCAATGGAGCCATCAGATCCCAGAGCCTCTGGGAACCGATCAGCGATCCACGGTGTCTCCCAATAACAGTTCCTAGGAAGTCATATATACTTGACCCACTGGATACCCACGGAAGTCGCAGCTCAATTGAGTGTGATGCAAGCCAAGCCCGGTCTCTGGAATTCACCGAGACACTCTGTTCTGGCGCGGTATGCGCTGTGAGGGGGCTCTGTTGACCTGAATCTAAGTCCTCAACCACAACTTGCGACTCGTCACTCCAGAACATCTGTCCCTCCTCCGGAACAGCAATAACACCAGAGATCGGCCAGACTCCCTCGCCAAGCCGCCGCGATAATCCGACTGCTATACAGTACTGAGGGAGTCCAGCGATAAAGTTCTTCGTACCATCTATCGGATCGATAGTGATCTGAAACGAAGCCCTAAAGAATTCGCGATAAACCTCCTCGGCACTTCTCCCCTCGTTGTCAATCGCCCCCTCCTCTCCTAGCACAACGGCATCGGGAAAATCATCCTTGAATCTAGCCACGAGCATAGATTCTATCTTCTGATCAATCTCGGTTACTATGCTACCATCACGTTTAGTCTGCACATCCTTATTCCGACTAACTGCCCCATCGCGCGCACAGATACTCGCTATCCTTAATACGCTTCGCGCGGATGCAATAAAATCACTGGTATTGATCACCTGCATAATCCTCAAGGATGCTGAATCCGATAAAAACTCTTGTGATCATCGCGCTCAGCTGATTCTGCCGTTAGAAAGCTGGGTTATAAAATCCCGATCTCTAACCGCAGCATCAATTGCGATTCCCATGGCTTGACCGAGCAATTGCTTAACATCTTCCTCGTCTAGTATTGGGTGTTCCTTGGTCGATTCTCCAGAGAACGTAGCATGGTAAATGGGTTGCGCGCGCGAGTCTCGTACCGTAACTTTAATTCGAGCCACCGCTCGGCCAACTGATGTCGGAAAGCCCAGATCTACCTTAGCACTCCAAGCAACTATCTGACCCTCGATCGTAGGTGCATTCAGAATAACGATGCGCGCCCCTGCTTGTCGGAGATATCTCGTAAAAGCGTCCTGCACAACTCTGGCAATAGGACCCTCTGAATCCACATTCCTACCGTCAATTAGGATTAGCGTTTGAGCTGGTCGTGCGTCGTCAAAATTACCGACCTTTAGGCGCACTGCCTCCGCACCTTTATCACCAGCCGCCACAAATTCAGGCTCTGGAATCACGGGCACTGGCAAAGTCCGTCCCAGCTCAGGGGCACAGCCGGCGGCAATTAACAACATACCTAGTCCGAATATTGCACGAATCTGAAAAATGCGGGCTATCAAGTGCATGCAGACAGTTGCACATGCCGGAGCGCAGCGTAGGGATCTTTTACGGCAAGGGCTACGAGCTTCGTGAAAAATGAGAGCTAGTCCTAAAATTGCTTTAGAAATAGGTATTCGGCCTGATAAGCGATTCATCAATACAGTCTCGTCTGTCTACCTAGTTTTTGCAAGCAGTCCACTAGACTATTGAGCTATAGTGATTTGCAAAAGTCCGTGCCAGTAAAACTGGCAAGGCTTTTGCCGT
>CAZZLV010000188.1:0-5170 GCA_964655155.1 uncultured Bdellovibrionales bacterium | reverse complement strand
GCCCTGCACCAAATCTGAGCGCACCAAATCTGGGCCGAATTTAGGTTGAAGCAAAAAAAGCTTGAAACAGGCAGGCGTTGTGCCAGAATCTCGGGCTACTTCCCAGGTAATAGCAGAGGATAAGCAGATGGAGGATCCAGAGCAGGGATTGCGGGCTACATCGCAACGTGGCCACTTGCAGCGTCTTAAAACTCAACGCGGCTGGTACCTTCTCGAGTATGCAATGGTCACCTTTGGTTTGGCGGTGTTCATCGTCGGGCTCGCAGATATATCTAGAATTTTTCACGCTCGTGGAGCGGTACGAGCCGGTGTGACTGAGGGTCTACGCTGCCTCTATCCGACCGAGCCTGGGTGTATAGAGCAGAGCTTGGCCACGGGCTGGTTTTCAGGGGATCGTTTTACAGCGCGCATCACTGGGGATCAAACCAACAGGTATGAGCTCCCGCGGATATCGATTGGATTATCGAGCGCGTGGTTTAATGAGCCTGTATCCGAGGCCCAGTTTGCGACAAAGCAGTTGACTGCCGTAACTTTAACGCAGCCTCAAGATCCCTACAGACAGTATCAGGTCTTATTCCCTGGGGTGGCACACGCAGTTTATCTGCTTAAGACGCAGGAGTTACCAAGGGTGCATCCGGGGACTGAGGAAGATGACCGGGAGGCGATCTTGAACCCGCGCTTCTTTGATCCCGATACTAGTGCGGTTAGGGGAGCCAATAGAGATATCGATATTCCGGCGTTGTCATTGAATACCGCTAAGGTGGCGCCAGGTGTAGTGGGAGATAGAGCCTCACGTTCATTTACGATTCAGATGAGTGATATTCTGCCAGAGAATGTTTCGTGGTCGAATTTAAAAGCGCTCGAAGATTCATACGGATTTACTGCAGCGTGTTATCAGGGTGCTCGTACTATAATCCCGAGCGGTGGTCAGGCTCGTGGTAGTCAGGCTATAGCCTGGCCTCAATCGGGGATACCAGCGTCGTGTTCGTACCGTGGCAACCCAGCGCCGCTGTACTACGGTAGTGGAATGGCCGTTCCTATTATGATCCACGTGGAAGGAACCGGATATATAAATCCAAACGGCAGGTGGCCTGAATGGCAGGGGGTCTACGGTCAGATTAAGCTAAAGTTGTTTCAGGGCGGACGCGAGCTGGCCGACCTAGGTGGGCGTGAATTTTCACGTTCCGGAACATCAGCCGATGCCAAGTTTAGCGCCCAATGGGGTAGCTTCGTAGTTCGTGGGGCTGGTTACACAGATGCGGAAAATATCGACGTAAGTGCAACGTATCGGCAGAGGTGTGAAAGAGCTGGTTATGATGAATGCCGCAAATATATCACGCTACCGATGGCCCGAGTTGGCCAGCCGCTAGAGCTGCGCTTTGAGCTACAGTGGCGTAGGGGAGCAAATGCCAAAGCTAGCCCAAACGTGGGGATTATTTGGCAATCAGGAAAGGCCCACATCTTCCACCCATCCTTCACTATAGCTCACGAGCAGAGATCTTGCGGCTATGCCTCAACGCCAAACTCTTGTGGAGTCTCAGTTGCTCCGATGCAGGTGTCCTTTAAGACAACCAACCTAGATCAGAGCTTAAGCCATACTCAGCGAGCTGAAGCTATCTGTGACAGAAAGCAACCTGTTGGCTATCAACCATCGATCCCCGAGGCGCTAGAGAGCATCCAAAACGAGATTCGGGTTGGCGCACGACCACTTGAGCCGATAGCGTTTTGGTCAAACGGTTCTAGCGCCGATAGCTGTGCAGATAAGGTCTCAAATGTGTCATGCGCAGAGGAGCCACGGGAATATATGAAAGGTTGTGAGCCACAGTATTCGCTTCCTACTGATGCTGTAAGATTGTGTAACTTGACTGATTATCAACCCACACGAGACAGATTATCAGATCCCAGATTCCAGATAGGCACCGCAACTAGAGTTGACACCAGAGGGGCTTGTACTAGTGAGCCGTTTCCAGAGTGTGCTAGAAATGAACTAGTCAGCAGAGGAACTACTTTTCTCGGAGCTGCCAGTCATGGATGTGCGCTGGCGCAGCCCGTAAACGCCACTTCGGAGGTGCGAGGCCCAGTTTTTAGTAATACATGTGTCGATGAGTTGGCTCAATTCATCAAGGAATATCGTATAAAGCACAATGTACCAGATTCAATCGGGATTAATTCTTTGGTAACACAAAGCTCACCAGTGATTACAGACGTGCCGCCTTCTAACTCATGCTGGAAGTACGATCCGATCCCAGATCGTCCCGGTCAGTCCTGGCTCTGCGCCGAGCAGGCATCGTATGCGGTTGCGAATAAGTGTTGCGAAAAATACGGCGCCGCAAACTGCTCGCTTGAGCGAGTTGCAGTGGGGGATAGTGGAGGCAGCGCTGGCTCATTTAATCAGATAATAGAAGGGGCTAAGAGGCGCACACTAGAGACGGTTCAAGCTGCCTACCCGCCAGCGAAGATGGATCTAACCTGTGGTGTCACTCAAGATGGCGAACCGAGTGAAAACGATTGCATCGCTATTGACGTTGGTTCTGTCGATGACGGAAGGCAGGCTCGGGTGCAGGCAGCTATGCGTGTACCGCTCGCGTTGTTTGAGTGGTTTGGGATGGCTGACCATACCGTTGTTCAGTACGAGGAGACACGCACCCTTGAGAGCGCTCTGGTAGGTGATGTGAGTTAGCAAGGGCGTCGCAGTTCTCTCTATCTCTAAGAGGCCAAAAATGTGCGGAAGTTACAGAGATAATCCTAAATTCGGCAGTTGCGGGTCTGAAAATGGCGCATCTGCCCAAAATTACTTTGTGTTTTGAATTTTCGGTGCTCACCCTGACGGTGCCAGGGTTGCGCCTTAAGAAAAGTTCAAAATGCCTCGTGCTTTTGAGCAGCTGCACCATTTTCATCCTCCTTAACCGCCGAATTTAGGATAAGTCACCATAGGTTGTTGTTTTGATTCGTGTCCGCGAATCGATTACGTTTTCCAAAAAGCTGTAATTTCGCTACGGATCTTTTGGAATACTCTACAGTCAGGAATGGTTACAAAAGTTCCTAGCACCAAATCGAGTAGGGCTTTTGGTCGTAACCAAACCGCGCTACACTTCAAATGATAGAGATCATGCACACCGAAAAGATTGTAAAAGAGAAGATAGCTAAGAGGAGTAGTTCTGAGAGGAGGATAGCACACACGCTAATATCCTCTGTCTTGGCCGTTGTTTTTTGTTTTGCTTGGAATATCCCTACTAGTGCCGATTCAGCGGTTGAAGATAGTATCCGCGAAGAGGATCGTCTTGGAGCGCGCTCTGACCAGTACAGTCGAGTTTTTGACAAGGCGATCTCGGCACTTGTTCGGGGTGATGCCGCAGCTTTTCGCGCCATGCTGAGCAGCACCACCGTTGTGCAAGAGACTCGCGGCCCCGGGGCGATCGATGCCGTGATTCAGCAGGCTTTTATCCCGTTTTTTGCTGAATTTGAGGAGCTAACTGAGGCGATCTCAACAGCGCCAACGTATGATGTTCGTGGAAATTCAGGGATCGCCATAGCGCGCAGCTTTAGGACTAAATCAGGCGATACTAAACCGTTTGTGATCTACCTGATTAATGAGGCCCATAAAACTAAGGAAGCGGTTGTAGTGGGAAATCTACTGGTCAACACCACTGCTGAAGTTCTACAAAAGTCTCAGACTAAGAATTCGTCATCAGCGGCAGCTGTTCAATCAGCAAAGTAGCAGCGCGCTCAGCAGTCGAAAAGATATCTTCTGTCTTACCCTCCTTGGATACTAATTTTGCAACCGTGAGTGCTTCTTGGATCCTGCCATGATTTAGGAGTGAACGGAGCTTGAGCAGCGAAAAGATCGAGATATGAGGGAGCGCCTCCGCATATTGGTTGATGGCCTGCGCTCCTTGACCATCTCGAAACAGGATATCGTGCCGTAAACAGGTGTTTACGATATGTAGAGTACTTGTACCTAAAGGTTGCGCCCCCTCGCGTAAGGCCCGCAGGGCAGATGAGATAGCAAGAGATGAGCAATGGCCACTTAGCTCAAGGGCGTGGTTCTGCAAAGATGAGCTCAGGACTAGCAGATCAACCATGGCACCGTAGTGACGCTCTGGCGTACGTGCGCGCTTTTTTAGGTTAAGTAGGATCTCTTCTAGTAGACGCGCGCGATGTATTGCTGTATGCCGAGCTAGGATCTCGGCGCGCCCCTGCTGAGCGATAGTACGCATCCGGTTGGGCTGTGCAAGCAGAGATTGTACCGTGTTAGCTGCATCACAGGGGTCTTGAGGTGTGTAAGTGATAAGGTGGGTGCCTTCCGTAAAGAGGTCAAAGAGCCCATTGCCGGAACGTTCAGTAACAAGCAGAGCACCACTCATCATAGCCTCAAAAACCCTGAAATTGAGGTCTCCTTTTACGGTCTGGTTAAGCACTATCTCTGCATGTGGGAAAATAGATGGAAAGTGTCCTTCTAGCACCTCAATCGGAATCATCCTCTGCATCGCCTCAAAGAAGGCAACGCGAGCTGGATTGAGCTGCGGATTTAAGGTGCCAACAAAAACTGCTCCAAAGCGTTTCTGATCCGATGGCTCAATATACTCAGATGCCCAGAGAGGTAGCCATGAAACAGGTGTGCCAGATTCATTGAACCGCGCGAGTAGATCGCTCTGAGCGCAGCACACATGATCAAATCCGTGAGCAGCTGCTGTGTGACGGACATGGTGGTGGTGAGTATCTACTGAGTAAATAAGGCACGGAATCTCACAGTCCTCAAGCCCGATGATCGTATTAGCCCCACTGTTGTCGAGCCACACTATTCTATCGGGTGCAAAACCACCTGGAAGTTGTTTAAGCAGGTCGTCGATTCTTATAAATGCCTGCTGGATTTGGTGCTCTAAGTGTGGCCGCATTCCGCAGGTAAGCACGTCGTGTCCCAAGGCACGCAACTCTGGAGCAAACCAGTTCTGATTGATAAGCAGGATGCGCATTGTCAATTTAGGTTAAACCGCCTGGGCGCGGATTTATCCTTTAGATGAGCTAATACCGGTTTAAAGTTTCAGGGTAAGAACGAAATTCAGGGCGTTGCAGTTCTCCCGCTATAGTGATTTGCAAAAGTCCTTGCCAGTAAAACTAAATTCGGCAGTTGCGGGCCCGAAAACGGCGCATCTGGCTAAAATCACTGCGT
>CAZZLV010000187.1:0-5170 GCA_964655155.1 uncultured Bdellovibrionales bacterium | reverse complement strand
ACGGATTGGTGCCATGCTTGCTAAGCTTTGCCTTTCAAGGGCGTGTGACCACACTTCTTCGGGTACGATCACGTTTACGTGCACGTGCATGTTCACGTCCGGAAACGCCAATTCTACCCACTCGATTCCACGAAGAGCCAAAGTAGGTAACTGTGCGCTCACCAACGAAGCAGCTATAGCCTGATTGCCATTTTCTGCTAAGGCGTTACATTACTATAGCGTTTTTCAAGAGTCATGAGCGATATAGCGGCTTTTGGAAAACGCTATCGATTCGCGGATGCGAATCAAAAAACAACCTATAGTGATTTGCGGCAAAAGCCTTGATAGTTTTACTGGCACGGACTTTTGCAGATCACTATAGTAACAGTGGAATCGATGGGCATACAATTCAGAATAGAAACAGACTTTACCGACCTGCAACCATACAGCCGGGAGTACCAACCGACACAACGATTGGCGGAATTGCAAAATATCGGTGACCACGACAAAGCTATCATTGATCTTGTTATAGAGCTCGATGTGCTCCGATCGAAATACGGTAGGGCGGTTTTTGACTTAGGCCGCGCTCACAGCGAATATCTTTTCCTGCAACAACAGCAGAAATTCCTCCAGTCAAGCATCTCGGACGAGCAGGGGCGGCGCCAATCGCATCAATCAAACCTTCAAGAAGTCCAGGGTGATCTGACGTTAGGTCGTAAATGTATCGACGCTTTTATCGAAAGTGTACTCGAACAAATAGGTCGTCTGTGCGAGCATCAAGGTCTGGATCGCACCCCTGATTTTGCGAAAACGGTTACTACTGGTGCAGAAACCCTAAACGACCTAACAAAAATTGTGGGCTCTATTTCTAAGTATGTACGCTCCAACCATCAAGTCCCCTTCTATTATCGGGTGCTTTCTCAGCTCAATCCACTCTCGTTACCCCCAGGTCTCACCAACGAACAGAAGCTTGAGCTAATTGAACAGCGGCCGCTGGCATTCTTCGGCTCAGTAGGTGCACTCGAAGAGGCTACTCTGTTATCGAGCACACTCATGGAGATCTCGAGACTGGAGCGTTTAGTGAATCAACAAATAAGACTAGCATGCCGTCATTCGACGATTGTATCAGGGCTAGCCAGCTCAGCAGACAAACTGGGAAAGCTTGAGGCTGAACTTGCTACAGCACAGGTCGGAGTGCGCAGTTGCATCACTGCTCAGCATGCCCTTATCGACTATCTTAATAAGATAGCTCCGATATGTGCGCGGACCTTGCGCTGCGTTGAGATTCTCTCTGCTTCCACGGTGCAATCGGAAGGGGCCCCTCCCTTTGATACGCAGAAGATTTATTTGGCCGACGAATTTGTTAGAAGGAAGGCTTATTTCCGCCAGTGGGAGGAGCGAGTTGCAATTTGTATCGACGGGCTCCGTCCGCTGTTAGGCTCCCGCTTAGAAACAGGCGAATTTTATGACGCCAAGCTTAGCCTCCTCGTCGGGGATTATCCGTTACATTTTGTTAATAGGAGGGATGTAATAATTCGAGCTACTAATCGACGCGACGTCGGTGACATAGTAAGCATAGAGGCCGTAACTTCTCAATTTCCAATTCCCGAGGATGAGATTTTGGCAAAGCTACGTAATCCCAGCAGCGTCGCTACTATAGCTGAAAAGGTGGTGGGATTTATGATCTATAAGTTTTACGACGATGCTATATTCCTCGGACACTTTGGAGTCTCTCCGCGGGCACAGCGGTTTGGCGTTGGGACTATGTTGATCGATCAGCTCAAAAACAAGCTCTCGAACCATATCAATAGGTTCTCGAACCTTAGACGATCCCAGCTCTTTGTAGCAGTTGACGAGGAGGATTATCAACGAATGAGTTTTCTTAAGAGAAATGGGTTTAATATGCAAACCCAATCCCAGCATGAGTCAACAGAACAGGCGGGGCCTAATCAACGGATCTTTATGTATCGTGCGAAAGACTAGCGACTGGCACGACTGCAAAAGTCGACTAACTTTAGGCAATCTCTTTTTGCACTAGGCTCCCGCGACCTCCTGCGTTGCTATAGCGTTTTTCAAAAGCCGCTATATCGCTAAGGACTTTTGAAAAACGCTATTTAATCACTTTGTCTTTTTAATTTTTGACTGTTCACTCTGACGGTGCCAGGGTTCAAGCCTTCAGAAAAATTCAAAATAGTTCGTGCTTTTAGCCATCTGCAACATTTTTATCGGCCTTAACTGCTGAATTTAGGTTGAATATATGACTAGAAGATAACTTGGGGAGAATATAGACTAAGGCCAGCTTCTTAGGTACCTTTGTGAGACGGGCACCAGGTCGCAAAAGCGGCTGGTACCGACAGATAAGGTAGTTCATGGTCCATCCAGAAGTACGCATAGTTTCAGACTCCGGATCTGGCAGGGTGTTTGTGGTCGTTTTTGACGACGAAGCTTATCGCCCTTTAGTGCAATCGATCGGCGCTAGTATTGGACATAGCGCTCGCGCCGTGATTGTACAAATTTCATCGGTAACGGCAGATACATGGCCAGCGCTCTCAGCGAGGTTCGAGGAGATATTAGCTGAGCTTAAAGTGCGCCAGGCTAGTTTTGTTGGTATAGCCGCAGGGGCTACCATCGTTCAGGATCTGGCGCTGAGCTCTCCGAGGCTAGTTCGTACATTAGTGATAATAGATGCATCTCTGCGACCACACCCCAGTCGTTTAGAGCGGCTTCTAGATCGCTTGGAGGCTTCGCTGCCTTTTGGCTTGCCCTTGCGCTTGGGATCACAGGGGTTTAACGTCCGCGCGTATGCGCATCGTTTGCGATGTCCGATGTTGCTAGTAAGTACCTGGAGAGCCTCGCGGTTCGTATCGAACGAGCTTCACGCCCTTGGTCGGGTGGCACCAACGGCGTGGTATGTGGCAATTCAGTCTAATGAAATAGCTGAAGAGGCGAGAGAATTGGCCTGTTACGTCCTAGCTTTTCAGGATACACCTGCTAAATGTCCTCAAAAGAATCTTCAAGAGGCGGTGTAATGGAAGTAGAACCCATGGAAAAAGTTGCCATATGTGATCTCACTCGTGATTCCGTGTCTGGAGTCCTTAGTGTTTTGCGGAGCGACCAAGCTGCGGCCCCTGCCTGGAATATAGTTGAATTGCTCGAGCTGTTGATTGATGCTGGACATTTCTCAGTGGCGCGTGGTCTGGCGGATAATATATCCGGTTTAGTTGCAGGTGATGGTCGCCATCGACTATTCCAGGGATATCGCGCGTTGTGCGAGCTGATGGAGCTTGGCAATCAGAGCGATGCGCTTGAAGTCCTTGAGCGCCTGTATATCGAAATCCACAATCGCGGACACTCGATTGCTGATAAGGTACGGATCGGTATCTTGCTTGCGCGGGCTTTAGCCCTCTGTGTTAGCGTCGGTAGCCTGTCAGAGCGCGCGATGCTAAGAGCGCGAAGTATTCTAAGTGTAGAGCTTGATCGGCTCGCACTCGCACAGGATTATGAACTAGAGGCGCAGATTTTGACTGAACTGGCTAAGTGCTACATCTTTGCACCGACGGCAGATGCTAAGGCAGCGCAGGCGCTCTTAGAGATATTCGTTCAAAAATCAACGTATGAAAAGGTTTCGGCGGCGCGAGCGTTTGACCTCAAGCGGGTGCTCTTTCAGGCGCAGCAGCGAGTTGCTCCGGAAGCGCCTGGCGCCATTACGGCAGAGCTTTTGCGCCTTGAGGCGCAGAGTTTGGGTGGTGTGACACGTGCGCTCACTGAAGTAGCGATCGCTCGCGTTAGCGCCGATATAGACGTTCAGCAGCTAGAGCGAGTTGCAGATATATTTGAGGCAAATCAATTCCTCTGTGGAGCATTCGAAGTGCGCTTTATGCTAGCCAGTCGCGCGCTTGAGATGGGTCACAACGTGGTTGCCGATAGACAGTGGCAGTGCGCCCTAGCACTTGCGGAATCTGGTGGATTTTTGCACGGGAAACTTTTGGCGTTACTTGGGCTCTTCCAGAGTGCAAAGCTCGGTGAGGATGCGCGGCAGGCGCTCCTCTGGCTGGAAAGAGCGGATCAGGAGCTAAGTTCAGAGCTGGCGCTTGGATCGGCCGGCCTAAACGTGGCAGCGGGCTGGCAGATCGCGCAAGAGCACTCACGTGCCCTCGCGGTAGCTGCTCGGTGTGAGGCGTTCTTTAAGAAGCACACTCTAGTTGGATTTCAGGCACAAGCCGCGCACATCGTTGGAACGTGTGAGGCACAAGCGGGCCGTTGGAGTAAAGCGCGCTTGGCGTGGACTCGCGCTGCAACCCTTGATGAGCAGCGTCACGCATTTGTTTCGGCGTGTGAGCGTCGAGGGCTGGTAGCGCAATCGTATCTGATGGCAGACATCGCTTCACCAGGGCATATCCGACCATCAACTGCTAAAAAGGTTAATGAAATTTTAGAGCGAACAGAGCAAGCTTTACAGGCATTCGGTGATCTGGATGAGGCCCTGGCAATTCGGGCTAAGTTGCAGACCATTCACGCGCACCTGTCTGTTATCAGTAATGATCATGTTAAAGCGCTGCGGCACCTATCGACCGCGCGTACTCTCTTTGCCCAGCTTGGGCTCAATCACGATGTGGCGTTTGCTGATGCGTTTTCAGCGCTCTCGATGCTCGAGATCGCCAAGTCTTCAAACTCGGAGCTGGCAGAAGAGGCGGTTATGCATCTTCAGAGGTCTTTGCAGTTTTTTCTTACCATACCGAGATCGTTGATGCGCTGGAAGTTGCCGTATTATCTGGCAGTCGCAGCGGTGTTTATAAGCCAGTCAAAGTCATCGGATCTAGACAAGGTTAAGTGGCGGGCCTTGGCAACGGGCTGGATACGAGAGTCTGAGAAGGAGGCTGCACTTCTATCACAGCCGGGAGATGCCGCTACGAGTGATGGTGATGCCAGCAGCTCCGGTTTTTCGCCGGCGCTGAAGCCAACCGCAATCGAGCAGATAAAGGATATATTAGGTTTGCGCGAGCGTTCGCGCAAACGACGACAGAGTACGACTGTATCGACGACGCCATCTGCGGGTTACGTTCATTAAACTCGTCTTAACCTAAAAACGGCAGCTAAGGAGGATGAAAGTGGCGCAGGTGCTCCAAAGCACTAAGTGTTTTGAACTTTTCGGAGGCGCAACCCTGGCACCGTCAGGGTGAGCACCGAAAAT
>CAZZLV010000186.1:0-5171 GCA_964655155.1 uncultured Bdellovibrionales bacterium | reverse complement strand
CGATGGTCAGCCCCTGCGGGGCTGCTGTTTTTTATTGTGATCTCGGCAAAGTGCTTAAGTGTTACCCGCATTTAGTTTTAATGTTATTTTAGCTCCTGGCACGGAGCGAATTAAAGTTGATTCAACTGAGACTAGTTCTAATTGACCCGTTTCGTAGGCGGCCTTAGCTAGAAACTTTTGCAACAAATCTGCATCAAAATCCTGGCCCTCTGCAGCCAGACTTGGCTGATTGATTCTCTCGCAGATAGTGGGTCGATCCACTAGTACATGGAGATTAGTAAAATCACCTTGAGATGCAGCATAACTTGAAAAATCAGTTAAAGCAGCTCTTAATAAGGCGGAGGGATCATCGATTAATTGTACAAGCGCAGCATTGCTTTGTTCGGGTTCATCGCTAGCTTTGGGCCTAGCATATCCGTCTATTACCGACCAAGACCCGTCACTTGCATCCTTCTTAAAAGAGAATTGCGCCAACGTCCAGCCAGGTCTATGAGTAGTTGCAAAGCTATAGATAACCAAGCTATCGTTATTACTCTCAGTAAAGATCCTCCTTTTTATAGTTATCTCTTGATTACCTAAGTGCTCTAGCGCCTGTTCCGATCTTTGCTCTAGATTCTCCCCCAATCTCTTTATGTAACAGATGTGAAATAATAAATCGGCAGCTCGGCAGCTACAAATTTCACCTGTTGGATAACTATCTGGCTGCGCAAATCCAGTTTCACCATCAGCTTCAAAAGCTATCACATCTTTGCCGTTAATAGCTGCTTGTCGGAATTTATCAGTCCAGTCTGTCAAAAGCTCATCAGGCACATGATCGAAGCGACATCTGAGGGTATCAACAATAAAAGTTCCCTGCTTAATTTCCGCTAGTCTATTTACCTGCATGGCTATGTGATGAAGGAAAGATTGTTCAGAGGTAAATATCGCCTCTCCTCCTGGTCGGAGGAACATAGCCCCTCTTTCACATAAAATATAACTGAGATCTCGGGGGGTAAACATCAAGCAGAATACCTTCTCAGCTTGGTTGTCTAGCGATTTTAACTGTGGCAGAAAAACACTTGTTCTTAAATGGAGTATTGAACTATCTCGGCGAGCAGCTAAAGATAAATCCGCTGGTTCAATCGCCACAACAGGGCCTCTATTAGCGAGCCTTTTTGAAAAATCACCCTGACCAGCTCCAATATCAATGACTCTAGCGCCCTCTTCAGCAATTTTTTCAATACTTGGATCAAGTCCAGTGGGAAAATATTGAATATCATGAGCCGCAATTGAGATTTCCCGATCGATTTCCCTCATACTAGCAGGATATGAAGAGCTGTTGTCTTTTATGGTGCTTACTAATAATTCATATAATTCCGAAAAATTTCTGTTCGATATAAGAGATTTTGCTCGGGTTTCAAGCCCCGCTGCTACTTGATTGGCTAAATTTTGTACATAATCGGATATCGATATGCCTTGTTCAATCGACCGCTGTGTCAGATTCAACAATTCATCCGGCCGAGCATTTACGAACAATGTGAATGCGTGCCGCAGAAATGCTTGTGTTGCGCCGAAATCGTATATGTCTTTTAATACCTGTGGCAGATGAGGATTTAATGTTTAGTTTTGGATTATCTCCTGCTCTTGAGCAGTAAAATCCCTGCGTGACTGACTAGCTGAATGCACAATTCCCACCTACCCCCAACCTACCGTATCATAGCTATGGTGTTCTTAATTAGATCGCTTGCTGCTGAAAGCACCTGAGAGTTAGCTTGATACCCTCGCTGGAAGACAATCATGTCAACAAATTGCTGCGGAAGATCGACGTTGGATGCCTCAAGTGCACCTGACTGCATTCCGCCACGACCATCAACTAGGGCTCGGCCGATCCGTAAAGCGCCTGATTCCTGAGTTACTTCAAATAGCGCTCCTGTAGAGCGCAAAAGTCCATCGCGGTTGGTTACGTCCCCCAAGGCAATTGTTCCTGCCTGAATACGGTCTCCACCCGCTGTTGTACCAAAGATCTTACCATCTCCCTCTATTTCGAAACCAACTATATCTCCGGTACCACGCCCATCCATCTGAGCATTCACTATGCGCGAACTCCCCGCAAACTGAGTCAGATTGCCCAATGAAATTGTGAAGGGTGTTTGTGCAACGCCTCCGGCCCATGCTGGATTGAGGTTTAGCACTGCTTGTGGCTTTTGATCTTCAGGTATCTGCCCCACGTTGTTGAAGTTGACAGTGGTTTGACCAAGCAGTACCGGTAGATCAGCAGCCTGCCCGACATCTTCGCCATTTACGTAAGCTTGCACCGTCCACTGATTTGGGGTGTTTTTATAGTAGAAGAGCTGAATGTCACGACGCTTACCCGTGGCATCAAATGCACTTTGTGTAGAGACAAATGCTGCCGTTTCACCAACCTCTCGGAACGTTGCAGGATTTGCGGGCGGTTGTCCGGTGGGTGCTGAACCATCAACATTGCCAAAAAGTGCTATATTTGTTGTTGGCTGGGGATCTCGATCGAGATTAACCATGTTAATCGTACCGAGCACCTCGGCATCAGTGCCGGAGTACCCAAGCACTGGCAGTCCATCCGAGGTGGTTAAAAGCCCCGCGTTGTTTATTTGAAAGCTACCTAGACGAGTAAGACTGGGAGTCTTGGGATCTCCTACCAAAAAGAATCCATTACCGGTCAGTGCTACATCGAGGGCCCGACCGGTTGGATTCGATGTTCCGATCCCAAAATCTACCCGCACACGCCCAACTGCGACGCCATCACCAGCACCACCAGGCAAGCTAGCACCCCGATCGTCGGCGCGTTCGCCGATCAGAGCTGCAAACTCAGTACGTTGTCCCTTAAATGCTGAGGTATTAGCATTGGAAATATTGTCGCCGATCACAGATATGGCTTGGCCGTGCGAAACAAGCCCCTCTCTGCTGGTACGCATAGCCGACTCTAATCTCATAGAGCTGATCCCCTTCCTTTGGCGACACCGGGCAAGACTTGCCACTAAGCGCGTTTTCCTGGGGGTGTTTGCAAAAGGCTGGCCATACCTAGAGGCGCTAACTAGCTAGCGAATCGGGATTGAGCTGATCGCCAGTTTAAGTGATTAAAAACAGGGCGTTAGTAGCTATATCGAGCTACCATGCGCCATGCTGGTCTTTTTTAGCCATATCGTTCAGTGTAGAATCTAAAAGGCGTTTTTTTCTGTGGTGACGCAATTATGAGAATTTTTTCCCTCCTAGCTCTTTCGGTTATCACTATCGGGATGCGAATCTCTTCCGTCGAAGCGGAGTGCTACGGAGATGCGGCTGATGCTTACGGCTGTGGTGTACCGGCGCAGCGTACGGTCGGCAAACACCCGAAGCGTGGCCCAAGCCTTGAGAAATTCGGTTCAGATGAGGCTCCTGTGCTACCCGATGTGGGATACTACAACCAGGGTCAGAGCGCCTCAGATGTGATTACACCGGAGGAACGTCACCGCATGATGCGCGGTATCGTTCTCGGTCGCTCAATTCCAACACGATCTAGAACCGCCCAGATGCAAGCAGTCAACAGCGCAGCCCGTCCAATTCGACGGAGTGGAGCTATGCCAGTACGCACGCGTTAATCCACAAGTCAATTGTCAGCGCTTCAATCTAAATTCTTCAGTTGCGGGACCGAAAACGGCGCATCTGCTCTTTTTAGGTTCAAGTCTCCCTTTGATGCTGGCTGACTTGCAACAATTGTCTCAATTGTGTATTGACTGGGCGCTAACGCAGGCTAAGTGCGCTCATGTTACCTACCCAGTATTTGACGACCACCTACCGATATTACCTGGTGATAATCCTTGGAGTGATCACCTCGCTCATAACATTAGCTGATACCTCCTTGGGCAAACCCTCTGCAACCAAACGTAGACCTTCAGCTCTTAAGACTCTCAGCGCTGCCCAAGTGCTAGCCATGATAGAGCTTCAAGACTTCGGCTCACATGTTGTGCGATATGGACAACTGCAGGGTAACGGCTCGGTGGCAGCCGTATTTGTGCAGGTCAGCAAAGAAAGAGAAGTTACCTGCATAACCGCGGTTTCGCTGCCTAGTGGCCAGGTTCTATGGCAGCGTGGAGCGCCAAACAGGAGAAATTTCCGCACTACAGGGGATATTCCATTACAGGTGTACGATTGGAACGGTGATGGATTCGATGATGTTATCTACTACGACTCAAAAAAAATAGTAGTGCTAAGCGGCAGCGATGGATACGAGATGCAGAGCATGCCATCAGAAGAACCGTATAGCCTCTACATATTTCAAACCAGCCAGTTTGGCGGGCCTGCAGGGCTTATCCTACATGGACGATCCTTTAACTCCCTTCTCTCCCCGAATCTACAGGTTGTCTGGCGAATTGGTAATGGCTTCTCCCACTTTCCGATGTCAGTTGATGTCGACTCCGATGGTGAGCCTGAGCTTCTAGCTGGCTACCTATTAATTAATTCGCGGGGTGAGATAATCTGGAATAAGAGAGAGCTAGGAATACACAACGATGCAGCAGCGTACAGCGATGTAAACTGCGATGGGACATTAGAGCTCGCGATCGCAACAAGCGGTCGAGCGGCGCTCCTCTCAACTTCCGGAGAGATCCTCTGGCGTGGTGAAGAGAATCATGCGCAACACTCAGTAGTCGGCGGATTTGATCCCAGGACATGCGAAAAGCAGATCGCCACCATCGATCGGGATAAGGATCTTAGCGGTATTCTAAGGATGTACGATGCGCGCGGACGCTTACTTTGGAAGAGTCTTGGACACGGCAATAGGGCTATGCTCTCTAAGATAGACAACTGGATAGCGGACACTCCATCAAGCTTACTACTTGTTAGTCGGAGCATTTCAGCTCCTCCTACTCTCTACGATGGATCCGGAAAAGTAGTGGCCAGGCTGCCCTTTCCTCCCGCTACTCGTGTGCAGGGCAACAACACGAGCAAGAACACGACCTACTCGTTCTACTTTACTCAGCACTTTGACATCGACAACGACGGGAAGGAGGAGGTGTTGATTTCAAATGAGAGAGCGCTGTGGATCTATGCCAACACCACCCATACCCTTGGCATTCAAGGAGGCAAGGCTGCGCAGGCACTCCCGAATCCGCGCATCTACAACGCTACTTTCTATACTGGGATGCAATAGACCTAAATTTGGCAGTTGCGCTATTTTC
>CAZZLV010000185.1:0-5173 GCA_964655155.1 uncultured Bdellovibrionales bacterium | reverse complement strand
TGCAAGATTCGGGCGAGCAAGTGCAAGGAAGCGCTTGCAAATTCCGAAGCGCAGCCGAGGAATTTGGAGCCTACAGTTTGTCTGGGCACTATGGGCTCCACACAAACTGTAGGCGATGAAGAAAGAGGCCATGGATGGGTTTTTTTCGAGCATTTTTCAGGGCGAGCGAAGCGAGCTTCGTGAAAAATACGGACTAGATAAAGCGATGAAACTAACCGATATATTCATTAAACGGCCGGTTCTTGCAATCTGCCTAAACGCACTCATTTTCCTCGCTGGATACTCTGCTATCCAGAGATTGTCCGTTACTCAGTATCCTAAAAGTGATAGCGCCGTGGTCAAGGTCCGCACGGCGTATATCGGCGCTCCGGCAGATCTCGTGCGCGGATACATATCTGCGCCACTTGAAAGAGTTGTAGCCAGTGCAGATGGTATTGACTACATCGAGTCGAGTAGCCGTCAAGGAATGAGTGAGATCGTCGCTCACCTTCGTCTAAATTTTGACGTGAATGCGGCCCTAACTCAGATTCAAGCCAAGGTAGCGCAGGTAAAGAGCGAGTTACCACCAGAGGCTGAGTCGCCGATTATTGAAGTAGAGAGCAGTGATAACCGGTTTGCCTCGATGTATATCGGCTTCGCTTCTCCGGATATGGAGCCAAATCAACTTACCGAGTACCTGACCAGAGTGGTGCAGCCACAGCTATCCGCCGTCTCGGGTGTTCAGCGTGCGGACGTTCTTGGTGGGCGAACCTTTGCTATGCGTGTGTGGCTTAAAGCCGATCGAATGGCAGCGCTCGGTATCAGCGCCGTAGATGTGAAGCAGGCGCTTTCAAAGAACAACTTCCTTTCGGCGGTAGGAAATACCAAGGGAGCCCTGGTAACAACGAGCCTCGTTGCTAACACCGATCTGAAGAGCGCCGAGGAGTTTAAAGAGCTAGTTGTCGCACGTAAAGGAGAGACGATCGTGCGCCTTAAGGATCTGGCTGATGTAGTCCTGGGGGCTGAAAATTATGATGATGAGGTGCTCTTTAACGGTAAAAACGCGACTTTTATGGGGATTTGGGTGCTCCCTAATGCTAACGCGCTTGACGTAATTGAGGCCGTGCGCAATGTGCTGCCAGAGATTGAGCGCAACCTTCCAAGTGGTGCAACGCTCACTGTACCGTACGATGCAACGAAGTACATCCGGGATGCGATTACCGATGTACTAAAAACACTGACTGAGACGGTGGCGATAGTCATCCTGGTGATCTACCTGTTTATCGGCTCCTTGCGCTCGGTGCTAGTACCGATCGTGGCTATTCCGCTTTCGCTAGTTGGTGCAACGGCTCTGATGTTGGCCTTTGGTTTTACGATCAATCTTCTCACCTTGCTGGCGATCGTACTGGCGGTTGGACTTGTAGTTGATGATGCGATCGTGATGCTTGAAAACGTTGAGCGCCATGTGCGCGAAGGAATGGAGCCTATTCCAGCAGCAATTTTGGCAGCTCGCGAGTTACTTGGGCCAACTATTGCGATGACGATAACTTTAGCTGCTGTTTACGCCCCGATCGGTTTTCAGGGTGGATTGACCGGAGCGCTCTTTAAAGAGTTTGCTTTTACACTATCTGGTGCTGTGCTCATCTCGGGGATTGTTGCCATCACCCTCTCACCGATGATGTCTTCAAAACTCATCCCAAAGCGAGGTGCGCCGGATAACCGAGTTAAGCTTGCAGTTGATGCACGACTCAATCGGCTAAAAGTTTGGTATGAGCGAGCACTAAGAAGAGTTCTTGGGTATAGATCGGGAGTAGTTACCTTCTCTATCTGTGCGACTATTCTTCTTGTTCCGCTCTATATCTTCTCTAACAAGGAGTTGGCTCCACGCGAGGATCAGGGGGTCTTGTTTGGTATAGTTCAGGGCCCGCCACACGCGACAATTGAGCAGATGCAGCTATCTGCGCGGCAGGTCTTTGAAGCCTATCGCTCAGTGCCGGAGTATCGAGGGGCGTTTCAACTTACCGGGCCAGGTTCAGGCTTTTCTGGGCTTGTTACAAAGCCGTGGAGCGAGAGAACGCGTACCATATTCGATATCGAGCCGGAGCTTTGGATGAAGGTTGGCGGCATTCCGGGGGCACGAGTGATAATTACAACTAAGCCAGCACTTCCCGGAGGGAGTGATTTCCCCGTTGAGCTGGTGATCTCATCAACTGCAGAGCACGATGAAGTTGTCGGTTACGCTGAGCAGCTGGTAGGAGCAGCCTTTGCCAGTGGTAAGTTTATGTTTGCCGATACAGACCTCAAGTACGATCTACCAAGAGGCGAGGTGGTGATTGATCGCGATAAGGCTAATTCCATGGGTATGTCGCTTGCGGCGATAGGTGAAGACCTGGCGACCTTTGTTGGAGGAAATTACGTAAATCGCTTCTCGATTCAGGGAAAGAGCTACCGAGTGATTCCCCAGGTGCAGAGAGGCGAGCGTTTAAATCCTGAACAGCTCCTGGCGCTACACGTGCGTGGGCCAAACGGATCTCTGGTTCCACTAGCTACGGTAGCCTCGATTCAAAGCTCAGTTCAGCCGCGCCAGCTAAATCGTTTCCAGCAGCTTAATTCAGCAAAGATTCAAGGGGCGATCGTTCCTGGAGTTTCGCTGAATGATGCATTGTTGACACTTGAGCGTTCTGCACAGCAGATCCTGCCAGCAAATTACGTGGTCGATTACGCCGGAGAGTCGCGCCAGCTGCGGCGCGAGTCAAAGAGTATGACCAGTACCCTGATGCTAGCGTTAATCGTGATATTTCTGGTGCTGGCAGCGCAATTTGAGAGCTTTATAGATCCTCTCGTTATTTTAGCTGGCTCAGTACCTCTAGCGTTGGCTGGGGCGCTTGTATGTGTGTTTCTTGGAACAACATCACTAAATATCTATTCTCAAGTTGGTTTGGTAACGTTAGTCGGCCTGGTCGCAAAGAATGCGATTCTGATAGTAGAGTTTGCTAATACGCAGCAGGAGCGGCTAGGTGTCTGGCAACTTGAAGCGGTGGTGCAGGCGTGCATTACTAGACTTCGGCCGATACTGATGACCTCTGTAGCAACGGTTGTAGGGCATTTTCCACTTGTATTAGTAACCGGAGCGGGGGCGGCAGCTCGCAATAGTATCGGAATTACCCTAGTTACAGGGATGATCATCGGTACCGTATTTACTCTTTTTGTGGTACCAGTGCTATACGTCTGTATCTCTAAGCCAAAGTTAAAAGACTTGGTTGGCGAGAATCAGGAGCGCGAACCATTCTCACACGTGGCGCTTGGTAGCAGGTAAAAAGCAGGTAAAGCAGGTAAAGCAGGAATTAGTTTGATTATGAGACGCAGAATTCCGACCTGTATAGTTTTAGTCCTCGTGGCCGGTGTTACTGGCTGCGCCGTTGGCCCAGATTTTGAGCCTCCTAAGACTGAAGTGCCGGCGCAGTTTGTTGAAGCAGACAGAGCAGCAGGAGCGGGAGTTGTAGCTGGAGGTCAACACGAGCCGCAGAGCGCAAATGAGATCCAGCTAGCACAGCAAGAGCACGGCCAGCAGGATAAAGATAGCGCCGCTGCCCCTCTGGGTACTCCCGACTCGTGGTGGGCCAGCTTTAACGATCAGGAGCTTCAATGGCTTATCTCTGAGGCGATTAAGACCAACCGCGATTTAGAGAGCGCTTTGGCGCGAGTCAACCAGGCGCGTGCTGTGCGCCGCGAAGCATTTCTTGACCTGCTTCCAACAGTAACAGCTGAGGGTGATTACGCGCGCACTCGGATTCCAACTTCAACATTCGCAGGCAACGCCTTTCAGGCATCGCGCACTCATATTACAAATGAATTTTACGGCGCTGGATTCGACGCTTTTTGGGAGCTTGATCTGTTTGGTCGGGTGCGTCGGGGTGTTGAGGCGCGTGAAGCAGAGAGCAGTGCATCGGTGGCTGACCTGCACGATGCGATTCGTATTGTGCTTAGTGAGGTAGCGCGAAACTACTTTATTTTGCGTGGCACACAGGAGCAGATTGAGGTAGCTAGACAAAATGCCAAAACTCAGGAGCAGGTAGTTAAGATCGCCCAAGCCCTTTTCAAAGGTGGACAATCAACAGAATTTGATGTCGTGCGATCAAAAGCACAGCTCTCCAACACATTAGCAGCGGTACCCGTACTTGAGGCGCAAGCACAGGGAGCGCTCTATCGTTTAGGGGTTCTGTGCGGCAAGCAACCTTCACAGATCCCTAAGGAGCTCGCCAATAAGAAGCCGCTGCCGGTTTATGCGGGGCCAGTCCGGCTTGGCGATCCGGCTGGATTGCTCAAGCGTCGGCCTGATATTAGAGCCGCAGAGATGCGACTCGCCGCAGCCACAGCGGGGATCGGAGTTGCACAGGGAGACCTATTCCCTAAAGTTGTGTTTAGTGGCTCGATCGGCTACCAAGCACCGACAACCACAGGCTTATCTTCTGGTGATAACGATTTTTACCGGATCTTGCCGAGTATCTCTTGGCCAGCGTTTAACCTGGGCCGGGTGTTTGCAAATATCGACCAAGCAAAAGCGTTGCGAGATGGTGCGCTAGCACAGTATGAGCAGAGTGTACTTCAGGCGTTGCAAGATACAGAGACAGCGCTCGCGCAGTTCTCAGCGTCGAGGCAGCGTCGTGACCTTTTGGTTGATAGTGTGAGTAACAGCACTAGAGCTGTACAGATAGCTCGCACGCAGTATGAAAATGGCCTGGTCGATCTTCTGCCGGTACTTGATGCACAGCGAGTTGCTCTAGCGACTCAGCTAGAATTAGCACAGAGCCAAACTGAGTTGCTAACCTCGTTGGTCGCGCTCTTTAAGGCGCTGGGTGGTGGTTGGAGAGATTTGTTAGTAGAGCGATAAGTTAAGCCTCACCCTATTCATTTTTTAAAAAAGGCTCATCGCGGAATCGAGTGGGTGCCGATGGCTGCTGATGGGTCATAACCCATTGTTTTGAGTGATAAATCACGTATTTCCGCGTGCACGTTCTCGTGCATGTTCACGTCCGGAATCGCCAATTCTACCCACTCGATTCCACGAAGAGCCTTAAAAAAATGGTAGCTGCTCAGCGGTTTTTTAAGTCGTTATTCATGATTCTCCCCTAAAAACTGCCATTTGGTGGTTTATCCTAAATTCGGCAGTTAAGGAGAACGAAAATGGTGCAGA
>CAZZLV010000184.1:0-5242 GCA_964655155.1 uncultured Bdellovibrionales bacterium | reverse complement strand
ACTACTCACCCAAAATACTGCATCCCCGATCAGGGGATGACAGGAAAGAATGAACAACGAAATGGCGACATTGAAACATGAAGCATGAACCACAACGTTTAAAACCAGTGAGTAGTTCTTTAACTCAGTGTCTGCCTTCCTGTTAAGCGTTATTAACTTTTCCCGTCCAATATTGTCTATTTCCAGATGGCAGATCCCCCTTGCGCAGGGCTTGGATATCTCCTAACTTCAGCAGTGTCTATGCGGCGCTGGCTTTCCAAACTCTTCATACCTACGCAATCACGGGCTCAATCGCACAGATTGAACCTAGCGGACGCATCGCGGCCGGACCCAGCGCAACTCGAGCACTTATTGCGCACACCGGGCAAAGCACACCAAACCACTTTAATTTCTTTCGCTCAATCAGCATCACCGGAAGATTTTGTGAGCGTTGTTCATTGTCCTGCGCTAGTCGGTTCAGCTATTCGAGAAGGCGAGCTCAGTGCCGCCAAGAGTCGTTCTGAGGAGCTTCTGAAAAGCGCTACCTTTCAGTTTTCGCCCGCCCAAGTGGCTAGCTTCCTTGAGGGTCGTTCAATCGAACAGACGATCTTCTTATTGCGAAAAGAAGTTGCTAGCGCTAGCGCCAGCCCCACCAACCGTTACACTATTGGGAGGAGCCAAGACAACGATATCCGTATCGTTGATTTTGCGATTTCTCGTCTGCATGCAGAGATCTCTTTCTCATCTGGTAGATGGCTTATTCGTGATTGCGACTCGAGAAATGGAACCAAGATTAACGGTCGGCGCATACATTCATCGCCAGAGGGAGTGGCCGATCGAGATCTAATATCGCTGGGTCGCTATGAGTTCACTTTCCTGCTCCCCAAAAGCCTCTATGAACGCCTGATTCGAGTTCAGGTCAAGTAGCTCTCTCCATATCTATCGCTCGGCGCAGATTAACCGAAAAGACACTCCCCTCTCCACTAACGCTATCAACCGAGATGCTGCCACCTATCTTTTCCAAAACCCGCTTTACCGCTGCCAGTCCGACACCTGATCCCTCAATCGCTGTCTCACCAGCTCTAGCAAATGGCTTAAAGATAGCTTCGCAAAACTCAGGGGCTATTCCTCGACCATTATCTCGAACTTCAATTATTGCTCGACGCCGTGAAGTTGCATTACTTGCCCTGATAACAACACCAAGTTGACGCGATTGCGCACGATACTTGAGCGCATTTCCAATAATATTTCCGAAAACTTGATATAATTGAGTCTTGTTGCCAAAGACCCACGGCAGCACTCCAGCCACAGTGACCGTGGCCGCAGTTTGATCGATCTGCCAACGATAGTCATCGATGACTTCAGAGATAACCAGATTTAAATCCACTGGAGATAACTCGCGCTCTGTAGTTGAAACCTTTGCCAATTCGAGCACCCCCTCAACCAGATTTTCTAGCCGCTTTATCGCCTTTCCCATGTGCTCGGTGGGCTCAGCAATCCGATCTACTTGCTTGGCCTCCTCCTTAACAATTTCAAGCATCCCACGCAGGGTTACTATCGGTGCCTTAAGATCGTGAGAGATCATGTAGGTAAACTCATTCAGATCTCGGTTGCGTTCCTCAACCTTGAGTTGAGCATTTACTGACGCTGTAACATCAAGAGTTATTGAGAGTGCCACATCCGATGGGGAATCACGATCCAGCACCGGCACCGTGCGCGTCTCTAGCCATAAGCAGAGCCCTGACTTGTGGTAAAATCTATAACGGCACTGAAAGGGCTCGCCCGAAGCGACTATCGCTAGGGCCTGTTGAACAGAGACTAGATCATCTTCGTGCACATGGGATGTGAGAAACGACTCGCGTGAGGAGTAGATTTCAGAGATCGCATATCCGGTGAGCACCTCTGTGTATGGACTACACCAGACAACTAATCCGTTTGGTTCATGCAGTATTACTGCGGCTGCCAAGTTATCGGTCAAAATTTGATAGCGAGATTGGCTCTCAGAAGCAACCCTCCGCAACTGTACAAGGCGAGCTTGCAGCCTGTAAGTGTAGATGCTTAGGATAATACTCACTGATAGCGCTAGCAGCACTAGAGCCATTATTGTCGCTGACATCACCCCCTCCCCCAGCTCTCGTAGTTCTGAAACTCCGAACTAAAATCGAGATCTGCTTCCTGGAGCAGTCGTTTTTGATCTCGGCTCGACACGCCGAAATGCGCCCATGCGTCATCTAAAAGTGGCCCATACATCCTCTGATGCAGCAGACTGTCCCGCGTAATGCCCAGCCCAAGGGTATGCGCAATCAGGTTACTGAGCTTGATAATACTAGTGAGAGAGTCACGGCGTATATCAGCCCAAGGTTTATGGTGATCGCCTATCGCTTCGTAGAGGTCGATCGAAAAGTTCCACTTTTCAGCGATTAACTGTCCTACCTGCGTATGATCGAAAGGGTAGACCGTGTGTTCCGAAAGGATCGAATCAACGCCCTCGGCGAGCCCGCGCCTGACGATGCGCTCATAGTTATCAACGTGCTGCTGCAGAATGAGTAGCTTTCCTACATCATGCATTAAACCTGCTAGAAAGACCTGGTCAACTAGTGCGGGCATCAACGCCCGCGCGAGCACCTTCGCCGCGATTCCAGTGGCTATATTATGGCCCCACAACTCGGTTCTTAGGTGGTGCTTAACCGGAAAGAGACCGGCCAGAGCTGTGGCATTCATCAGGTTGCGCAACTCGGATATCCCAATCACATTAACCGCATCAACGATAGTTTCACTTCCACCACCCCGATCGTAAAAGACGGAATTAGCGATCTTGAGAACTCGCGATGAGAGTCCCTCATCTCCTTTTAGGAGTTCAATAAAATCATGAGCCTCCGCGTTTGGGTTCGTCGCTACTCGAAAAGCCTCGTGCGCCGCACCAGGCATAATCGGCACCGATTTTAACCCCAGCGAATGCAAAATACTGTTGCGCACACCCTCCGCAACGCGCGAAACCTCGGGGGCATGCGGATCTTTTCCAAAGCCAAAAAGCCTCTTGAGCATCTCGTTCTCTTTACCTAACAGCTATAGCGTTTTTCAAAAGTCATGAGCGATATAGCGGCTTTTATAAAACGCCATCGATTCGCGGATGCGAATCAAAACAACAACCTGTAGTGATTTACGGCAAAAGCCTTGCCAGTTTTACTGGCACGGACTTTTGCGAATCACTATAGTTGGATTCAACAGCGGATCCTTCCCCGCTCTGACATCTCTAGCCATTACGATGAATTAGCACTCTTGAGTGGTGCGTATGCGAACGCAAACCTCGGGCTCGGGCTCCAGTTGCAAACTGTGTCTGCTTACCCTAAACAGCTCTATGGAATGAATTCAATAGCTTAAATCAAGACACATTTGCGTTAATCACTCGGCCACAGTACTATCCGAAGAGAACATGATTATGCCAGGACCATCTTCATCACCATCACTATTACACGACGTCCTAGTCCTCGTTGTCGACGACGAGGCAAGCATACGAAGCTCACTTGGCGGTATACTTAAAGATGAGGGCATGAATGTCATCGAAGCTGCCGATGGCGAGAGTGCCATCTCGATGCTGATCCAAAATAAACCAGCACTTGTTTTGCTAGATATCTGGATGCCAGGGATCGATGGGCTTGAGACACTAAAGAAAATCAAAGAGATTAGCCCTACAACCCTGGTAGTTATGATCAGCGGTCACGCCACAATCTCTACCGCTATGGCGGCAACTCATCTAGGAGCGGCAGACTTCCTTGAAAAACCACTGGCCCTGACAAGCACTATCGACGTGCTGCGAAGAGTTCTTGAGCAGGCACAACACTCACAGCCAGCCTCAGAGACGCTATGGGAGACGATCGAACCATCAGAGGTCGGCCCACTCCGTTCGTACCCTCCAGTAAATCCGATCGTATTCGCGGGTCAGACACTACGTGGCGCCAAGCACCAGCAGAAGACCATAGCCCATGCGGCGATCCTCTACGGCCAAGGACTACATTCAGGCCGCAAGAGCGGCCTGATTCTAGAGCCCCTCCCAGCTAATTCGGGGATTCACTTCGTAGGAGTTTCCGAGACCACAACAGTGCCGGCGCACATTGACTTTGTGGAGTCCACAGGGTTTGCCACAACCGTTAGGCTCGGCCACACTCAGGCCGGTACGATAGAACATCTTATGTCGGCGCTTTGCGCCTACGGAATATCGAACCTGCTGATTAAGTGCAACAGCGAGGTTCCGGTGATGGACGGATCTGCGCTCGATTTCTGCAAACTCTTTGAAAACGTTGGCGTAACCGAGCAGGATGGCGAGTGGTACGAGATTGCAGTTCCTGAGACGCTGCATATCGGGCATGGCAAGGAGTCGATTAAGATTGAGCCAGCAGATTATTTTTCAATCGATTACACCTTGCGATACCCAGAACCGGTAGGAGAGCAGCGCTTTATCTTTACTTTGCAGGGCCCAGAATCGTATCGCTTAGAGATCGCGCCATCGCGAACCTTTAGTTTTATCAAGGACGTTGGTCACTTACAGAAGCAGGGGCTGGCGCTAGGTGGTCGTTTTGATAACTTTCTGTTGATTGGAACAGAGGGGGCCATTAACGACTCATGGAGGTTTCCAAACGAGCCAGTCAGACACAAGATTCTCGATGCGATCGGCGATCTATACCTTTTAGGGCGGCCTCTGCGCGGCAAAATAACCGCATGCATGACCGGGCATTCAGATAATATCGAACTACTTCGGCAGGTGCGAAAGCTGTTGGCACAGAGATAAGCAGCATTTGGCGCCTGTTACGAGTGCATATTTCTTGGTATAGCCAGAGTATGAACACTTCACACATGGAAGCACTCAGATCGCTTCAACAGATTCCATCCTTTGACCTATCTTATTGGGTGTTTCAAACGATTGCGATGGCGCTCACCGCACTGATAATTCCAAATTTACGAATAACCAGCATATTTGGCCCAATCCTCGCCGTAACAGCTCTCTCGGCGATCAACTTTACAGTCTGGAGTTCTGACCTATTCGCGGCACTTCCCAACTCCCTGTCGATACAGGCGCTCACGCTTTTCGCAGTCAACGGAGCGATCTTCTGGATTGTAGTCAAGATCCTACCCGGCATCGAGTCCAAGGGGTTCCTGCCAGCGTTAGTAGCACCGATAGTATTCACGACCTGCTCCGTTTTTCTACCGCAGGTCGTTACACAAGTGGATTGGCAAGCAGTAAAAACAGAAGCTCAGAAAGTAATCG
>CAZZLV010000183.1:2459-5267 GCA_964655155.1 uncultured Bdellovibrionales bacterium | reverse complement strand
TAACTACCGCCCAAGCAGGTGTTTCTCCCTTTGAAAGAAGGAAAATCTATTCGCAGCTTACTAATGACAAGTCGGTGGTAAGTATAGCTAGCAGAGAAGCTAGGTATGAAGTGAGTTCGGAAGCTGTGGAAGGTCACTTTGTCGCTGATATTGTTTACACTCTTGGTAGCCTCGCTGAAGAGAAAACAAAAAAATTTACTCAAGTACAAGCACCAACTCTGCTAAGCGCTTCGGACCGAGAATATGTTGCCAAGATTAAAGTAGAGCCAAATGTGGACATAGGGGCAGCATTTTATAAAACCCCAGGATTTGTAGGGCTAAACATACGCCATGAAAACGCCTCAAGTAACACCGCCGCTAGCAATAACAACACAAGTGTAGCCTCAACAGCTAGCACCTCTGCCTACACTGTCTCAACTGCCTCAGTGACAAGCGCTAATGAAGCCGCTTTAGAAGAGATGGGTTGGAGTGAGGGTGTTACCGAATTTACAGGAAGACTTAAAGATAAGGTCAAGGTCGCTATTATTTCTACCGGAGCCGATTACCAGAACTCCACTCTTAAAGGCTCAATCTCATCAGATCTGCTGGTGACGTCGTCGTACTTTGATAGAAACGGCAAGCTTGTTCAAGGCGACTTTCCAACAGACCTAGACGGCTTCGCAACTCAGGTGCTAAGCCTACTTGGACACGAGCGCCTTGGAGTTGCCAAAAAATTCGTGGAGCTTATACCGATAAAGGTCGCTACTTCAGTTACCCGCTTGCGCCTAGGCGACCTAGTGCGCGGAATAGCGTTAGCTGTGAACAAAAGCGCTGAGGTGATCGTCTTGCCACACGATTTTGCGACCGATGGATGTGATCCTG
Organism: uncultured Bdellovibrionales bacterium; assembly: GCA_964655155.1. Lineage (GTDB taxonomy): Bacteria > Bdellovibrionota_C > UBA2361 > UBA2361 > OMII01 > OMII01. The sequence continues at coordinate 4,406 of CAZZLV010000183.1, read as the reverse complement.
TGCTCGGGCACGCCATGTACAAAGCGCGCGATAAAGGGGTCACCTTTGTTGTAGGAGCAGGTGACGGACTACGCAACCCAGCCAATGAGAAGCTGGGATTCCCGGTTCTCGCGGCGCGCGATGACGGCCCAGCCTCGTACGAAGCGACCTCATCTCCAGCATGCTGGTCGAGATACTTTCTAGGGGCGCTCTCATTTGCCGCCTCTGAAGGTTTTGCAAAGCCGCTCGCTGACTTCTCTAACTACGGTGACGATATCGAGCTATCGGCCATGGGAGTGGGTATCGACACCGTTGGATTAAAAGATGCTTCGGTGAAATCGCAAGGAACTGCCTTTAGCGCTGCCTGGGGTGCTGCGGCTGCGGCTATGGCTATCGCCCACCATAAGACCTTAGGTTTCAAGTACGGCGCCTGGTACATAGAGAATCTCCTGGTGGCTTCAGCCAAACGTGATCCGAACGCTATGGCTACCGAAAGACGTAACCGTTTCGGCTCGCTGCTTAACTTTACAAGCCTCGTAAACCTCCTTGTACGAACCGAGTCGATGACCGACAACGAGCGCAGAAACGGCATCGAGACTATTAATCCTAGACAGAGTGCTGGATGGAAGCCCGGAGAAGATAAGGCGAATCTTAAGTATGTCGCTCTAACCCTAGGAAAATCCACGGCGAGACCAGGCGAAGAGGTGTCATACAAAGTAGTAGCCTACTTTAGAAATGGAGAGGAGCGTGATGTAACCTCTGACGCAACCTACACACGGATCTCAATCCAGGCGATAGGCGGCAAAAAATATATAGAACTACTAAAGCCTGGAATCCTAAAGATTATAGACGCAGCGGCTTTCAAATTATTCAAGAGCTCTCCTACTTTCACTATAAACGCTAATTTCAGCAACGACCAGGCACAAGGGTTCGATAGCAAAAAGCTACTAGTTGATATTGAAGACAAGTCGCCAGTAGTAACCAAACTTGCTATTCGACCACCAAATACGCCGGTACGAGTTGGTCAAGAGATAAATCTCTTCTCGCTCACGGCCGAATACTCCAACGGCTCCTCTGAAGACGCCACAGGTGGCGCAACCTGGAGCACATCGGTGCCAGGAGAGCTCCGAGCATCTCTAACCCCTGGATTAATCGACTCCCGAAACGCGGTCGCGGGAAAGACCTACACAGTATCTGCTAGCTTTGGCGGGAAGACGGCGGAGATCTCGGTAACGGTTGTCGCTGAGACCCTAAAGAGCTTCTATGTTCACAACTATCTAGGAATCGACGGCAAAATTGAGCGTGGGCAGAAGGTCACCCTTGAGGCGAGGATGATCCTCTCCGCTCTCGGGGTTGATCGTGAGCAAGCCATAGAAGCCGTCTGGTTTAACGGCTCTACAAGGCTTAACGGCGGCACACCCGCGCGCTCACTTACCATTGATACGAGCAATCTTCCTCTGGGCACCCAAACATATAAGGCCGTCGCCACATTCAGAACACAGAGTGGTACACTGGAGGTCACTGCTACAATCTCGTTTGTTATCGCAGACGAGATCAGACGAATAGAGATTCAAATGAAAACCCCGATCGTCCAAGTAGGACAACCGTTCTTCATCGACCTGCGCGCATACCGACACAATAACAGCTACGTAGTTGTAACTGAAGACACCGCGTGGAGCACAGATGCTCCTCAACACGCTACCATCAACCACCAAGGTGTTGGTTTTATCAGTGAGGATTTCCCCGCGAGGACACTTACTATAAGTGCTGCCTACAAGGGGGAGAAAGCCGAGATTCAAATTGCGGTCATACGCGGCTCGGTTGTCACCGGCAGCAACTCCTTAATTGATTACCTGACACACGATGTACAGATTAGTCAAGGGTTTCAACGCTACTGTAAATTCCCGAACACGCAAATCACCGCAAAATACAAGGACGGTTCAACTCGCCAGCTTAGTTATGCATCGC
>CAZZLV010000183.1:0-2359 GCA_964655155.1 uncultured Bdellovibrionales bacterium | reverse complement strand
TCTCGTGAGCCGGCCAAGATAAATGAAACGATTCATCCAGCGTGCGAGACCTACCTCAAGAATCCTACCGGGCTAGAGTTTGCAGCAGGAACAGGCACCGATGCAGACCCGCTAGTAATATGCGACAAGACGCAGCTGGCATCGTTCGTTGCTTACCCATGGCATTCAAGCTACTGCAGGCGATCTGCTTGCAAATTCAGCTCCAGGCCGGAGGATGATGGAAGATATATCGTTTTGCTCGGGGCTAACATCGATTTTCGTGGTGAGAGGATACGTCCTATACAAATCGGTGGTTATTTTTATATCTTCGAAGGGCTCGGACACTCAATCGGTAACTATGTTATCGGCGATAGTGAGGCAGGCCGTCAGGCACTGTTCGGGGACTCCGGCGGTATCTGGTTTAGGAATTTAATAATTGATAACCCTACAGTAAGGGGAGATTCTAGGGTTGCCAGCTTGGTAGCCGGTTGGAGTAGTCGTCTTGAAAATGTTCAGGTCAACGGAGGTGTCGTGTGGGGCAAATCCCATGTAGGCGGTGCGGTTGTTGACGGCAAAGATCTTAAAAATGTCCGTGTATTCGGTACTGTAGTCAACTACGAAGGGAGCTCGGCGGGAGGAATAGCGAGTGAAATTTATAGTGCTGATGGACTTCTTTTTAGCGGAAGGGTTGCACCATCCGGAGTTCCCGGATACTCAGCCGGAATAGGCGGAATCGCGGGCAACGTACGTGGGACCATCAGCAACTCATTAATGACCGGAGACGTGATAGCTCTCAGCCGCCAATCAGCCGATGCACTAGTTGGAGGTATCGCTGGCATAATACATCAGGGCTTTTTAATCAACTCTTTGATGGAGGGCAACGTCGTGTCAAACGGGAGTGGTGTAGGTGGAGTCGTCGGAATCAATGTGACTCGCCTAGATGGATTTGGACTCGACAGACTCATGTCGAATCCGTGGGAACTGACTCCTTCGAAGACTCAGAACGCTCTGTACCGCCAAAGTGCGATCGTAAGAGCAAAGGTTTCAGGTAACGTATGGGGCGGAATGAGTCGAAAGCAACTTGAATGTATCGACAAGGTCGCTACTATCTTGGGAGTCGGTGGTAGCACCAACTGCATCGGTGACAATAAGAGTCAGCAAGGTGGTCGCTCGAACGTCGGAGGTATCGCAGGTATTAATTGGGGGTTAATACAGGATAGCGAGTTCACCGGAACCGTACGCGGCATAAGCGCCGTCGGAGGTATCGCCGGCTCTGCTGCTGGCGTCGGAAACTACGTGCGCAATACAAGTGCTGGTGTGGTGTCAGCGTCAGAGGGAGCCACTGAATACGGCGCGCTGATAGGGTACGCCCAGTTTTTGCTTGATCTATTCCCGCATAGACTTGATAGTAACGTAATTACCCCCAAAAATGGCAACCCCCAGTGGGCAATGGGAACGTGGGGTAAGAAGAAGCAGGAGCAGATTACCTCAAACGTGCCGGATGTTTACGGCAAGTGACACAATTTCTGAGCAAAATTCACAATCTTAACAAAATTCACAAACTTTGACTTTGCGCTCAGTTTTTTCTCTCAGTCTGTATAAAGCCTTTCCCATCAAAACGAGCGATCACCCAGGGCTTTAACATCTCATACCAACCCTTAAAGGGTTTTATCTTTGAGTAGCGCTTTCCCTTAGTTGGATAGCGCATTGTAATCGGCACCTCTAGGCAGCGAATGCTGGGATCACACAGTGCTTTTGCGTACAGGTAGTACTCAAAACCGTATGTATTGAGCCAGGACGCTCGCCAATCAAATGCTGCACGCTCGACAATATCAAGCCGATAAGCACGGTAGCCACATGTGGCATCGGTCAGAGACTTGCCGAATAATAACTTCACAAATCGATTTACCAGAGGAATGCTGTTGCGTCTAAAACTAGGCAGATTAGGAGAGTCACCTCCTGCTAAAAATCGACTTCCGGTCACATAGTCGGCTTCGCCTCTTAATATCGGATCAAGTACGCGGTGCATCTCAGATGGAAGCATCTTGCCATTACCAGCTATTCCAACTAGCACATCAAATCCACGCTGCATCGACCACTCAATCGCGCTCATGCAGGCATAACCAACTCCCATATTCTGCGGCAGATCAATGCGCTCAAAACCACTCTCGGCGATCAGCTTCTCAGAGCCGTCATTAGATCCGTTGTTAATAAACACTAGCGCCTCACACGGCAGTTCAACCTCAGCTAGCTCTTTAAGCACGATCGGCAGCTCATAGATCTGATTGTATACCGGTATAAAACACGCTACTCGCATATAATTATCCTAAATTCGGCAGTTAAGGAGCATGAAAATGGTGCAGATGGCTAAAAGCACGAA
>CAZZLV010000182.1:3359-5285 GCA_964655155.1 uncultured Bdellovibrionales bacterium | reverse complement strand
TGCATGTTCACGTCCGGAAACGCCAATTCTACCCACTCGATTCCACGAAGAGCCACAATAAACAGAGGGCTGCGAAAGTTGTTTTGCTTCGGCGGCTCGCTGCAGTTCGAAACTCCCTAACCTCTAACGACTAAAATCTCGCAACCACAAGGCAACGACCAGCGCTATCCCTGTTACTACTGTAAATGGAAAACCAACGCGCATGAAATCGCGTGCCTTATATCCACCAGCTCCAGTAACTATCAAGTTTGCCCGGCAACTCGTCGGCAACATAAATGACAGCGAGCTGCCAAGAGTGACTGCAACTAGTAATCCTGAGGGCGATCCCCCGCTATACCGAGCGATCTCTAACGCTAGTGGCCCCAAGAAGATCACCCCTACAGAGCCATCGATAGTTTGGCTAATCACACTGGCAGCAACAAGGAATAATGCTGCCAGCATCAGCGGCGGCACATTCTCTGCTACTCCGCGAGCTAACGGGACAACAGCACTAGTGGCGGCAGCATGCTCTACTGCATGGCCCAGCGGGATCATCAGCGCTAAGAGAAACACAACTCGCCAGTCAATCTCTCGATACACTTGTTCCATGGATATGGCTCCTGTGAATACCACCAGACATGCGGCGAAAAACGCAGCTTCATGCGGCGGAATTCCGGTAACTATCGGAACAAACATAAGAACCAGGAGAGCAAGGATCGAATAAAGCGAGCGTAGCGAAAGATTAGGTGTCTGCCGATGCTCAGAGAGGAGCAAAAAATCAGGATCTTTTGCTAGCACCGGAAAGCTCTTGCGCGGTCCCTGAATTAAAAGCGCATCACCGTATAGCAGCGGCAGAGCAGACGAGAGTGAGAGCATAGGCTTACCATCACGCCATAACGCTAGCACCTGAGAGCCATACTTCTCCCTAAAGTGCAGGTCAGCAAGGGTCTTTCCAATCAGCTCTGAGCGCGGAGTAATAATCAGCTCTACGATCCCAACATCTGGCGACTCGATCTCCGATGATGCAGCCTCGCCCTCAAACGATAATTCGCTAAGCGCCTCCTTGCGATGCGCCTCCTCAGGAGCCCCACTCACCAGGTAACATTCGCCTTGTCGTAGTACGTGATCTGCCGTGAGTCTGGGCAAACTCTCCTCACCGGAGCTATCAATAGTCGGCACATCGAACCATTCGATGCTGCTTTGCTGTGCCGCAGAGATCGAAACGCGGCCTAGTATCGATAGCTTTGTATCGTGCGCCAAGCGATGTAGCGGGGCGCCAGCCCACCCCCCAGCTTGAATCGATATCGTAAAGAGATTCCCACGCAGCACCTGCACAGGATTTGGCACATCTTGCACATCAAGGTCTACTAGAGGAGAATCCTCAGTATACCTTCCTGCAATACAACCAACTATTGTATCTCCTTTGTGAACCATCGAATCAAGAAACCAGCTAGGTGGTCGAGACTCCCAGGCATAATCGAGCGAGGCTCTAGCAACAGCTAACGGTACAATTCCCGTAGAACGCAAAAGCTCCCGCAGCAACACAACGTGTGTTTCTGTGTGCACCTCGCGGATTGTGCATTGCACAACCTGAAACCCAGCCTCGATTGATTTGAGGATCTCGTGAGCAGGATCGCTAATTGCTAAACCTTGCAATGCCTGCACCTGACTACACCGCTCCGGATTTCCACGCACAAGCAGAACATCCCGCGCATGGAGCCGCTCCGAAGCCGTTGGTGAGAGCAACTTACGACCACCACGAATAATAGTAACTACCACTCCACCAATAAACGAGCCAAATCGCAACTCGCCAAGGGTTTTTCCATCGACCTTTGAGTGGTCGGGAACACGAACTGAAAAAATTCGATCGTGAAGGTGATAGAGCGCCCGCAAATCAGTAATGCGCCGAGTTGTTCCATGAGACTTGCGGATCGGAAGTAGCCTGTA
>CAZZLV010000182.1:0-3259 GCA_964655155.1 uncultured Bdellovibrionales bacterium | reverse complement strand
ACCGCTGGCATCAGCAACGTCGCGGCTGATATATTATTCATACACGACGAGACCAGCGCCGATACCACCATAATAATACCGATGGAAATCCGTTCATTCGAACCAGCATACCGTTGGATGTACCGGGCTATCGCATCACTAACTCCAGTTACCCTAAGCGCTCCTGCAACAAACAGTGTGCAGACCATTACTACAACAACTGGAGACGAGAATCCGGAGAACGCCTCCTCGGCACTAACAAAGCCACCAACTAATAACGCTACGACTACCGCCATAGCAGTTACATCAACCGGTACACGCTCGGATACAAACATGATGATCATCACCACCACCACTCCGAGGAGTGCCCACGAATGAAGTGTCGCGGAGAGTGTGTTTACATCCATTTGTTTTAATTATTTTGCTAGCCAATTGAGTATCGCTGGCTAAAAAGATCAGCACCGGGCTGCGCCCGCAGCCGACCGTTAGCTGCTAAATGTTGCAAAATTATGAAAATCGTCTCGGCTGATGCTGGCTCGTGTAGATCACGAGCGATCTGATCCACGCTCAGGGCCTCGTCAGCAGATGAAAGCAGCTGCACAACGCGCCCCTGTAGATGCAGAACAGCTGCTGCTGCTTTCTTCCCTGCCTCAACACCAGGTTGGTGGTAGGCATTGACGTTAATCAATGAAGCATACAAACCAACCGCTCGCTCAAAGAGCGCGATGAGCATGCCAATATAACGCTCGCTCACCTCTGGAATCGTTACCGTTATGCTTTCACGGTTTTTTTCAAATAGCGCCTGTCGTGTCCCTAGGTAGAAACCGGTCAGATAGTCACCACTGGTGACTCCTGGCTCTACTTGAACCGCTTCTGGGCGCAGCGCGGCAGCTTGCCCTGCTGCGACCGTACGCGGCGAACGATCTCTAAGCACCTCTACAAATACCGCGAAAAAGTTGTGCACTCCATCGCGAAGCTGCTGCACATAGGCATGCTGATCAGTTGAGCCTTTATTTCCATAAACCGCGATGCCCTGATTTACTGTCGCACCAGACAGGTCGTGTTCCTTACCAAGGCTCTCCATAACGAGTTGTTGTAGATACCGACTAAAGAGCTCAAGCCGATCATTGTAGGGAAGCACCACCATATCCTTGCTGCCTTTTCCGCACCCACAATGATACCACCCGAGCGCCATAAGTACCGCCGGGTTTGTACGCAGATCGCGCGATCGTGTCAGCGCATCCATATCTGCAGCCCCCTTGAGCACTGCGCCTAGATCAAAACCCTGGAGCGCCATCGGCAGAAGCCCCACTGCACTAAACAAACTCGTTCGGCCGCCTACCCATTCCCACATTGGAAAGCGCTCAAGCCAGCCCTCCGCAACTGCGGTCGTATCAAGCTCGCTGCCAGCCCCTGTAACAGCCACGAAGTGCTTGCGGTAATCGAGAGCCGCTACTTCAAAGGCAGTCTTAGCTACAATTTGGCCGTTACGGGTCTCTTTAGTGCCACCGGATTTAGAGATTACAATCACCAAGGTTGACGCAAGATCCGCCGCACCATATATCACCTGGCCCATACCATCAGGATCGGTATTATCCAAAAACGATATAGTCATCGGATCGGTTGCTGATGAAAGCCCCTGCGAGACAAACTGCGGCCCCAACGCCGAGCCCCCGATACCCACAATCAGGATGTGCTTAAAGCGTTGGCCCTGCTTGGGGGCGATTTCGCCTGCATGCACCTTGCGGGCAAATAATTGTATCTTCTCGATGGTGGAGGTAATTGCCTCTCGAATATCTTGCGACGGAGCGCGCTCTGGGGTGCGCAGCCAGTAATGGCCAACCATACGTCTCTCATCCGGATTGGCGATTGCACCGCGCTCAAGCTGATCCATCGCATCCAACGCTGCCTGCATGCGTTGATTAAGTCGCTCAAGGAAGGCGTTGTCGTAGGTCAGCCGACTCGTATCAAGCGCAAATCCACTAGCAGCATCATAAACCAACCGCTCTTTGAAAACGCTCCAACGATCTAGTGTGGTCATGCAATACCTCCTTCACAGCTGACGGCAAATAACATCGGTGACCGCCTACTATTAACCACGTTTAGCACAATCGCAATCGGCTCCGTTAATCAAACAGCAATGCCTGCTACGGAAGCCTAAAAGCTGCTCCGTGATCACAAACATAGATTTTTTAGATGACTCAGATAGGAATAAGATTGGGACAACAAAGACCCCATAACTGTTACACAAACTCACTTAGAAGCCTGGACTAACTACAATAAAATCAGTATATTATCGACCGAGATGCACTCGCGTCTGCTATGCGGTATAATTAGGAGTATTCTACTCAGATTGTGTTGTATCGGGCGCTCTGTCTAACTGATTGGATAGGGCGGCAGGTAGCACTGCTGGAGCATAAGCGCACATCATTAAGCACGACGGCCATAACCGGGTTTGTGCTATGGGTGATAGCTTTACGGACGGTAGCTGTATGATTAGTAAGTACGCTTCCTTCGCCGGTGACAGGATAGTACTGATGTTAAAAGAGAACTTAGTATTTCTTCGTGAATTTCTGCTTGAGTTTAAGACGACGGGAGCCTGCTTTCCAACCTCCAAGTGGGCGGCACAGGCGCTAATCACTCCACTTCGTGAATCGCGTCGTTCTAGCAAGCGAATTCTTGAACTAGGGCCGGGGACAGGATCGGTAACGATCCCTCTGATTCGTGAGATGCAGTCAGCCGATCGCCTTACTATCTGTGAGATCAACCCTCGGTTTATGAAGGCTCTTAAGGATACTCTTGAGCGTGAACCTGCGTTCCAACAGAAGCGTAATCAAGTTGAGTTCTTTGAGGGCGCTGCGCAGGACATACCAGTCGGCGCGCCTTATGACATTATAGTCTGCGCACTCCCTTTTGTTAATTTTGATCTGATAACTGTTCAAGAGATCTTCTCCAAACTACGGCTTATAAGCACTCCCGAAACCCTGATGACCTACTATGAATACATCGGAGCTCGTCGGATCAATCAGACCCTGGGCGCTCAATCACGCAAAGATCGTATGCGTCAGGTTGATGGATTCCTGCGCAATTCTGGCGGTCTGCGTGGAATTGATAAGAAGCAGGTGTGGTTAAACCTTTTTCCAATCCATGTATACACGGTCAAACCGGCAGCGTAAGGCACTCTGGATAAGCGGCCAATGCACGCGATAGCCGGATTTGCCTTCGTTAAAATGGCTCATCGCGGAATCGAGTGGGTGCCGATGGCTGCTGATGGGTCATA
>CAZZLV010000181.1:0-5339 GCA_964655155.1 uncultured Bdellovibrionales bacterium | reverse complement strand
CAAAACGCGATGGAAGCTCTTCAAAATCGCACATGGTCAGGGAATATTCGTGAGCTAGAAAATGTATTAAGAAAAGCATGGGTTGATAGTGACTCAGGAAACATAATTCAGATACAACACATTCCTCTGGAGGAACAACATGGAGTTAGTTCGGAGGCAGGAGGGGTGCAGCAGGCTCTTCAAGATGGCAAAACTCTTGAGGAATACCTTGCGCCTTTTAAGCGGGACTTCATTTTAGCGGCACTCAATGTTACTCGGATGAGGATCAGTGCGGCGGCAGACCTTCTAGGTATTAACCGCAATACGCTTGCAAATTTAATGCATAAATTGCGTATTAGAATCCCTAAAACCTAGACTTTAAAACAACGCTCTAGTCAAAAAACATCACGGTAGGAATGCGGAGAGAAAGAAAAGAGACAAGAGCTTAGCGGCAGGGCTAAAAGTTCCTGCTCAGTAGTTACGAGATAATAATCCTCGACTTGCCGTCAGACGGTTCAGTATACAACCGCGCGAAACCCCCTTTGCCGTCTGACAGAATTGCTGTTAGCCTGCCAGAATTCAATGGCAACAACTCTGGGCGCTATCATACTAATACTCCTGACTAGCATCGGATACGGTCGATTATGGACGGCAGCGAATTCATTTAAGGCTTCAGATTTTACCAGCTACGAGTTGATTATGGCGGGGCTCGGTGTGCTAGTAACGGCGTCCGTGGTTTTGGTGATAATCGGGCCCTTGCAGAACATCTCTAGTCTTGCGTTAATTGCAGGCGGTTCCTTGCTTGGGGCACACCATGTGACTAATCAGCTCGCCGGCTTAACGCGGGATCGCGGGCTAGTTTACACGATATGCTTGATAAGCGTCCATCTGGCACTGTTAGGCTACGTCGCTTGGCCCGTCAGTGGGCAACATACTTTAGGCGCTTACGATACGAATCTTTATCACCTCCAGCAAGTTAGGTGGATGCGGGAGCAGGGTACACCGCTAGGTCTTGCCAACCTTCATATTCGCATGGGTGTCCAAAGCACTTACCTTGTGATAGCAGCCCTTTTTGAACAGGGAGTTTTAGTTGCACGATCAGCTTGGTTTATGCCGATCCTCTTTCCATGCCTGGGTAGTTGGTGGTGCTTTGCTACAATTTTGCGCCTTTTGCGAGCTGGAACAAAGACGCCACTCTTATTTTACTGCATGGTGGTACAGTTGGTGCTGTTTCCCCACCTTTTACAGATCTCACCCCGTCTATATCATGACGATGTTGTCGGTATCATGCAGATAATCATTGTAGGAGAGTGCCTACGTCTCTTGGAGCTAGACGTGAGCAACAGGCCGTTGATAGTTCGTGTAAAGAGCTTGCTGCTTATCTTGACCGTTTTCTGCCTTACGATAAAGCTGTCAAGTGCAGCAACTGTGCTGGCGGTTCTGTTCCTCGGAGCCGTTACGCATATTCGAATCCTGCCCACTAGAACGAGCTTTGTCATCGTCGGGTGTTTACTAGCAGCATTCTTGATCCGGAATTTCATGCTCAGCGGCTGGGTTCTTTTTCCGGCGCCAGTTGCTAGTATTCCAGTGTCCTGGGCTGTGCCAACCGGATACGCCGCTTCAAGCAATCATAACTCTTCGATGCAAACGGTAGTTGGTCACTACGAAACTATAAGGGCCTGGGCGCGAATGCCGGGCCCGAACTACTGGCTAGCCACTACGGAGGGACTATCAGCTTGGTGGTCGGCATGGTTCTCGAGGTTTTGTAAGTCATCGGAGTGTCGCTTATTAATATATTCTTACCTGATGCTTATCACAGCTTTGTGTCTTATTCGTTCACGTCGTGACCTGACCTACGTTTCATTAGTTATAATTCTGGGATTCTTGCCTATTGGATACTGGTTCTTAAGTGCGCCTGACCTTAGGTTTGGTACGTTTAGCTTCTGGATTCTATGGGGGTTAATCGTTGGAGTTCTAGCAACTCGTTTGAACCTTCCGGCCCGACCGAGCTTCGCTCTGATACTACTATGGTTTGCCTATAGCTACTCAGCAGCTTTTAAACCTGTCGGACTTCCAAACTTAATTAAGTCTCCGCAAGCGCAGTCGCTAAATGTGAGAACAAAAGTGACGAAACAGGGCGTAGTAATTAATGTGCCGGCCACAGCCGGAGATGACCGATGCGGAAACGCCCCGGTTCCCTGCACGCCGTACTTCCAAGATCATTTGGCAGTTAAAACTAGGGGGGAGAGATATATACAATTCTCTATCGTCTCCAATTAACCCTATCCTAACTCGCCTCATTAGGCGGCGTATCAAAGCGGTGGCGCCGATTTTCTCGTGCTTTAGCTAGATCTATAAGTGATGGAACCTTAACCGGTCGACCGCGAGGGGTCTGGAGCGGATCCTTCCGGCCGCCTGGTAACATCTCTAGCTTGCGCTCAGATTCAGGGATTATTCGATCGTCATTCGAAGAGTCGCCCAGGGCTGATACGATACTATCAAATAGCGAGTCCTCAAAATTTTGCAGATCCTTATCTTCTGTGGATGAGAGCCGCTTATCGCCCTTTAATACCTTATTCACGACCCTTGAAAGAAGGGGGATAATTCGCTTGCGCTCCGTTTCACTAAGCTGCGATAGGCCATCAAGAAGCGACGCAGTACCCTCGCCACCTACACCTTCCAGCAAGGTCTGTAGCTGTAGTTGAAGGCTCAGCAAGTTACGTGTAAAATTTCCGCCCCGTGACCAACTCATGTCCTGTTCTCCCTCGACATCAAACTCGCCAGTAAAACTCTCTGACATAGTGTCTTCAGTGTCCTGATCATATATCCGCATAAGCATCCTCTCTGCTTCAGACATTTGGGCGTCACAGTTCTCTCTATCTCTAAGAGGCCAAAAATGTGCGGAAGTTACAGAGATAGTTAAGTTAAACTTCATCTGCCCGCACATTTTTATCCTTTTAGAAACTTCCAACGTTTCTAAGTAGATAGCGGGAGAACTGCGATGCCCTATTCAGACATTTGGATTGTTAAAAGGCATAAAGTGTGCCTGCGGTAACATATTGAAGATAAAAGATTTGTTCTTGCCTGATCGTCCTGGATGAGAGCGCTGTTCAAAAGTAGGTCAGAGTAGATTAGGCCACCTTGCGGTTGCTTGTCACGTTTCCGCGGACATAATCAATTATACTTTTCGTGTCGTAGCCATGCATGGCGTGCTGTTCCGCTTGTGACCCATGCGGCACAAAGGAGTCGCCGATACCGAAGCGCTTAATAGGATTTCTCAGAATAATACCGTTATCAGATGCGAATTCTAGTAGAGCAGAGCCGAAACCACCTGCAAGAGCATGGTCTTCTATCGAGCAGATGACTTCATACTTGGGAAGTTCGCGACCCAAAAGTTCAGTATCGAGTGGTTTAGCAAAGCGTGCATTAATCACCGTACATTCGATGCCGTGTTCACTCCTTAGCGTTCGCGCTGCAGCTAGGGCGTTGTTAACAATCGGACCAAATCCGATGAGCAGAGCATCCTGGCCATCGCAGAGTTTCTCAGCGTGGCCAATCGGCAGTTCTACAAGCTCGTTATCAAGCGTTACGCCGATACCGTTGCCGCGAGGGTAGCGAACGGCTGCTGGTGCTCCGAGTCGAGTTGCCGTTAAAAGCATATGACGTAGTTCGTTCTCATCTTTGGGCGACATGATGGTGATATTTGGGATCGTCCGCAGGTACGCGATATCGAAGGTGCCTTGGTGGGTTTCGCCGTCATTACCGACCACTCCGCCCCGATCGATAGCAAACGTTACCGGCAGTTTCTGGATGCAGACATCGTGAACGATCTGGTCGTATCCGCGTTGTAAGAAAGTGGAGTAGATCGCCACAACTGGCTTAAGACCTTCGCAGGCAAGCCCTGCTGCAAAGGTGACCGCATGTTGTTCGCAGATACCGACGTCGTAAACCTGTTGCGGGATCACATGCGCTACCTTGTCGAGGCCAGTACCACTGGGCATCGCGGCGGTAATTGCAACAACAGAGGGGTCTTTGGCTCCGATCTCGCAAACGGTATCAGCAAATATGCCTGTATACGAAGGTAGTTTCTTGGGAGCGGCGTTAGTTGCTGTTGAAGTAGCAGTAAAGACCCCCTTAGAGCGGTCAAATGGAACTACCCCGTGCCAAAGAATCGGATCCTCTTCGGCAGGTTCGTATCCTTTACCCTTAACGGTGTGACAGTGCACAACTACCGGGATATCTTGACGCTTGGCGTTTTCAAGTGCTTGGACCACTGAGGGCAGGTCGTGGCCATCTACTGGGCCGATATAGCGGAAGCCAAATGCCTCGAACAACATCGCCGGAGATGAAAAGAATCCTTGAGTTGCCTCCTCTGCACGATCAACTGCGCGATAGATTAAATCTGGGATGTAACCTCGATCGTGAAGCCGTTTGAAGGTATCTCTAGCACGCGATGAGGTCTCACCCGTTACGGTTCTCGAAAAGAGCCAGCTTAGAGCACCTACGTTTTTTGAGATCGACATCTCATTGTCGTTAAGAACTACTATAAATCTCTTCAATCGCAGGTCTCCAGCATGGTTTAAGGCCTCAAAGGCCATCCCTGCTGTGAGCGATCCGTCGCCGATTATAGCCGCCACGTAGCGATCGGGATCGATCGAATTTAGTGCTGCGCGCATTCCAACTGCGGCAGAGATACTCGTGCCAGCATGGCCTGCACCGAAGGCATCAAAGGGGCTTTCAGAGCGCTTAAGAAAACCTGAGATTCCATTTAGAGTGCGGATCTCAGCCATCTCTGCACGGCGACCGGTGAGCATCTTGTGGATGTATGCCTGATGGCCCACGTCCCATATCAGTCGGTCATGCGGCGTGTCGAAGACCTTGTGGAGCGCTATCGATATCTCAGTTGTTCCTAAACTTGAAGCGAAGTGTCCACCCGAGCGACTAACTGAATCAATTAGCTCGTTACGCAGCTCAGTTGCTACCTGTGTGAGTTGCTCGGCAGAGAGAATCCTGAGATCCTCAGGTAACTTAAGAGTGTCGATGAGTCGGTAATCCATGACTGCCCAGCATACAGGGAGTGGTGTGCTTCAATCAAATGGCTAAAAAGTGGCGCTGTGCCGTCAGATTACGCTAGCTAGTATCCTATCACGAGGCTATTTATGTCGTAACATCAATTGGTTAAGCTTGGTTTAGAGATTCGTTTGGCACCCACTCGATTCCGCGAGGAGCCTGAATTTTTTGGGGGCTTGAACCCAGGCACCGTCATAGTAAGCACTCAAAGATTCAAAAGACAAAGTCATTTTAGCCTAAATTCGGCAGTTAAGGAGGATGAAAATGGTGCAGATGGCTAAAAGCACGAA
>CAZZLV010000180.1:0-5344 GCA_964655155.1 uncultured Bdellovibrionales bacterium | reverse complement strand
GCTTTTAGCCATCTGCACCATTTTCGTTCTCCTTAACTGCCGAATTTAGGATAACGGGATTTTCAGAACAGCAACGATCGTTTTCAGCTTACAAGACCCTATTCAGAGCTAGCCAACGCCGAGGCAAGCTGCGAATAGGAATTCTTGAGGCTAATCAACCTCTCAGGCCTCTTCTCAAGCTCTAGTAGCTGTGCCGGCATATCAATACTGATAGAACCCGTATCTGGAGCAGTAGGCCATCGCAACCCACGAAGCACTACCTGGGCAAACTTAGCTGGGTGTGCAGTAGCAACAAGAACCCTGTGAGCCGCTAAATGTGGATCGCGTTCCGTGTAGTGCTTAAGAGCACAAGCTCCTACCGCTGTGTGCGGATCCAGTATGTAGCCATATCGCTGATGCCAGGAGCGAATTAGCTCCTCTGTTTGTTGATCGGTGGCGCAGAAGCCTAAGAGTAGATCCTGCATCTGCTGAGTTTTGGTGAAGTTGGTAAAGAGTTCAGTTATGCGCTGAAAGTTACTTGGATTGCCAACATCCATAGCATTAGAGATCGTTTCAGTTGAGCGCTGCGGCTTAAATTCTCCCGTGAGGAGAAAATCTGGGAATGTTCTGTTCGCATTACATGCAGCGATAAAGTGCGCTGCTTGGAATCCCACTAGATGAGCTAATAGGCCACCGGTAAGATTACCTAAGTTACCACTGGGAATCGAGAATAGGGGTGGGGTATCCTTGGCAAACGCCAGAGTTGTATGGGCATAGTAAAACATCTGCGGTAGGAGTCGGGCGATGTTAATTGAATTAGCTGATGTAAGTGGGTGTAGCTTGATTAGCTTATTATCGCACAGCGCCTGCTTGGCTAGGGCTTGGCAATCATCAAAGGTTCCATCGACCTCGTAAGCAGTGACGTTATATCCCAGAGTAGTCATCTGCCGACGCTGAATTTCACTCACTTTGTCTTTGGGGTAGAGGATCGCTACTCGGATTGGAGGATTTGAACTGCGGTCAAGAAAAGCGTTTGCTACAGCGCTACCGGTATCACCGGATGTGGCGACTAAAACTGTGAGCTGCTTCGATTGAGTGTTCCAGAAGTAGCGAAACAGTCCAGCCATGAACCTGGCACCAAAATCCTTGAAGGCACAGGTGGGGCCATGAAATAACTCCAGTATTGATGTTTTGGCATCAACTGCTCGAATGACTAGGGGAAAGTTAAAAGCATCTGAGCAGATAGCCTCAAGCATAGCGCCAGGCACTTCAGATCCGATAAATGCCTGTGCCAAGTGTGTTGCCAGCTCAACAAATGTGTACCCGCGGAGCGCAGCAATCTTCTCAAGAGAGAAGTTGGGAATCTGCTCAGGAAGATAGAGTCCGCCATCGGGTGCGATACCGGATAGTACACCCTCGCGCCAGGTAGCCCGTAGAGCTCGGTTGCGAGTTGAGTAGAGTGCCATCAATTACTCCTGCGTGACGATAGCTGCTCCAGTGGTGTTAATATCCGAGGTATAGCTTATCGAATCCACACCTGCAGCGTTCCTAAATGCTTTGGCCATGGCTATTGAGACCTGCTCCGCAGTCTCACGGTTGCGGCATAAAGCAAAGATCGCTGGACCAGAACCGGAGATCGACGAACCAAGAGCGCCTGCCTCTAAAGCTGCGTTCTTTACTTCAGCGTATCCAGATATTAATTGTCCGCGTTCAGGCTCGATAATCGCATCTGCCAGGGCTCGGCCCATCAAGTCAGGGTCATTCCGGTAGATGCCAGCAACAAGAGCTGCAACGTTGCCCCACTGAGTGATCGCAGATTCAAGGGGCACTGAACGTTTAAGGATCTTGCGCGCATCCGCTGTCCGAAGCTCTAGCTGCGGTGAGACAACTGCTACTGCGATCTTTGTTGGACAGGGAAGCTGGATAACATCGAGGGGCGAATAGCTGCGGATAAGCACAAAACCACCTAGCAAACACGGAGCTACGTTGTCAGCATGGCCAGCACCGCAGGCAACGCGCTCTCCTTCGATGGCAAAGGGGAGGAGTTCGGCTCGACTAAGGGGTGAGCCCAGCAATTGATTTGTCGCCAGAACGCCACCGACGGTGCTTGCGGAGCTTGATCCAAGTCCGCTTCCAATGGCGAGCCCTTTTTTGATTGAGAGTGTAACTCCCACCGAGGAGTAAGCGGAGCGATCACGAGCGATCAGGTATTTTAGAAGCGCAGTTGCAGAGACAGCGGCGGTATTTCGTGCGCTGTCAGTGGGTAGAGCGCCACCATCGCCGGTTATTTCGGTGATGGTTATGCCAGGGGTGAGCGAATGATTAGCTGTGACCGTATCTCCTGGTCTTTCTAGCGCAAAACCGAGAATGTCGAAGGCGGAGCCAACATTGGCAACTGTTGCTGGAGCAAAAACTGTGACTGATTGGGGCTGGTGATTCATCGGATCACCTTGATGCTCGAATGATATCAGCAAATACCCCGGCAGCGGTGACCTCAGCTCCTGCCCCGGGGCCCTTTACAACCAGGGGGTTCGTTCTGTAGCGAGTAGTGCTAAACGCCACTATATTGTCGGCACCTGAGAGGGAGCAGAAGGGGTGGTCAATGTCAACTGGCTGCAAGCCGATCTGCGCTGTGCCCTCCTCACAGTTGATTGTGGCACAGAAGAAGAGTCTCTTATTATTTGCCTTGGCGGTTTGAAGCAGGGGCTGAAAGTGTGCATCAATCGATGGTAGACGTTCCATAAACTGCTCAACTGACCAATCTAGAGCCTCAAGGGGGAGAATCGGTGATATTTCGATCTCATCAAGCTCAAGGTGGATGCCAGCATCACGAGCTAAAATTAGCACCTTCCTAGCAACATCCATCCCGGATAGATCATCGCGAGGATCAGGTTCTGTATAGCCACGAGCTTTTGCCTCGCGCACCGCTTGGCTAAACGGCATGCCAGAGTTCATAGAGTTAAAGATAAAACTGAGGGTTCCAGAAAGAACCGCTTCAATCGAGCGCACTGAATCTCCGCTATGAACGAGATCGCTTAAGGTTCCCAGTATCGGCAGTGCCGCGCCAACGCACGTTTCGTGGAGTAATGGTGAGCGTCGCGCGTTAGCTGACGAGCGCAGCATTGAATAGAACTCCATAGACCCTGAAAAGCCGCGTTTGTTGGGGGTAACCACGGCGATACTGGATTCAAGCAGTCGTGGGTAGAAGGGCGGAATCTCATTACTGGCAGTGCAGTCAACAAAGATCGTATTGGGTAGGTTTGCCGATATGCAGTCGGATACAAAATCTGCAATTGAGGCTGGTGTCTTTGAGCCCTGAAAAGGATCTTGCAGATCAAGTGGAGACCTTTGGTGCGAGTAAAGTTGCATCACGCGAGAGTTTGAGGCGCCGCGCAGCTGCAGATCGAGACCACTGGTTTCGCGGAGTGCTGTGTTTTGCTCGGCAAGTTGTCTAAGTAGTGTCGAACCGATTAGCCCGGTGCCTACAATCCAGATATTAATCGTCTTGGTGCGGCTGGTGAAGAATTCATCGTGGATGGCATTAAGCGCTTTTAGTTCATCGGCCGCTGAAACAACTGCCGAGATGCTTCTTTCTGATGAGCCTTGAGCGATCGCAACTACATTGACTCCGTTTGTTCCAAGGGCTGAAAAAACACGCCCACTTATACCAGGTGCATGGCGCATCCTTTCACCAACTACAGAGACTATAGACAGCCCAGTCTCAACAATAAGTGGATCAATCAGGCCGGTAGAGAGCTCTAGGGCGAACTCTTGAGCAATTGCAGAAGAAGCTGCCTCGATATTTAGCGGATCGATGGCGCAGCAGATCGTGTGTTCTGATGAGGCTTGAGTAATAAGGATTACGTTTGTGTGACTAGCAGCGAGTGCTTTAAAAAGTCTTGCGGCAGTTCCTGATACTCCAACCATTCCCGGGCCCTGTAAGCGCAGGAGCGCTAGTGAGCTAATCGATGAGATCCCGGTGATCGGATAGGGGTGTCCGATGGCATTTTCAAGGATCCTAGTGCCCGGCGCTTCAGGGCGCATCGTATTCTTGATCGCTAGTGGAATGCGCGCATCCATGGCTGGTTTCATCGTCGGTGGGTAGATTACCTTGGCCCCGAAGTGACTGAGCTCCATGGCTTCCTCAAAAGTTACCTCTGGAATGGTAAATGCCTTGCTGACTTTTCTCGGGTCAGAGGTAAGCATCCCGTCAACATCGGTCCAAATCTCTATCTGGTCGACCTCAAGTGCTACACCAAAGAGCGAGGCTGAGAGGTCTGAGCCACCCCGACCAAGGGTAGTAGTTGCACCGTCGGGAGCCTGGCCAATAAAGCCCGTGATGACTTGAAAGCTTGGGTGGTCTTTAAAGTGCGAACGAATCGCCGCGTAGGTTTCATCACGCCGAGTACGAGCGTTTCCGAAGGTGTCATCGGTAAACACTACCGAGCGGCTATCGAGCATGTTGGCTGGGTGTCCAGCTGCTACAAAGGCCTGCGAGACGATGTAAGCCGAGAGACGCTCTCCAAAACCCATAACGTGATCGAGTGTGCGAGTGCTACATTCGCCCAGCACCTCAATGCCTGAGAGGATCTCCTCAAGCTCGTTGAAAAAGACTTTAACCGATGCGAGCCCTGAGCTGCGAGTAGCAGCAGGCACGAGTTCCTGCAACGCCTCGAGGTGACGATTGGCAACTTGCGAGAGTTTATCTTTGTATTCCCTGTTTTTTGCAGCGGCTAGTTTGGCTATCTGGATCAGGGTGTCGGTGACACCCTGGAATGCAGACACGATGATTCCAGGAATTGAGCCGTGCGGAGAGCGGCTAGTATCGGTGACGATCTGGACAATAGAGCGAATGCGCTCAGGGGTTCCAACCGAAGATCCTCCGAATTTCAAAACTTTGCGCGCTGACATAAACCTAAAAAAAGCAGTTGCGGGCCCTATAGTTATCTGCAAAAGTCCGTGCCAGTAAAACTGGCAAGGCTTTTGCCGTAAATCACTATAGGTTGTTGTTTTGATTCGCATCCGCGAATCGATAGCGTTTTCCAAAAGCCGCTATATCGCTACGGACTTTTGAAAAACGCTATAAAATGGCACATCGTAACTACTCAGCACGTGCATCGACTGTAGCGTTAGCCCCTATTAAGGGGCGGCTTTGCGGAGCAAAGCGGGGTGGAGACATTAACTACTCACCCAAAATACTGCATCCCCGATCAGGGGATGACAAGAAAGAATTAACAACGAAATGGCGATATTGAAACATGAAGCATGAACCACAACGTTTAAAACCGGTGAGTAGTTACGGCACATCTTGTTAAAATAACTTCGGCTTTTGAATTTTCGGTGCTCACCCTGACGGTGCCAGGGT
>CAZZLV010000179.1:0-5350 GCA_964655155.1 uncultured Bdellovibrionales bacterium | reverse complement strand
TTCGTGCTTTTAGCCATCTGCACCATTTTCATACTCCTTAATTGCCGAATTTAGGTTGAATTGCCGTCTTAATAAATAATGAGCCAAATACCCTCAAGTCATTAATAATTTTTACCGAATGACCTCTTGACGCTGGCAAAACGAATGGCTTTGAGTCTTATGCCAGAGATGGGGTTCTCCAAAAGTCCGTGGCGAAATCGCGGATTTAGAGAGCGTGGGTCAGGGAGGTTGGGGAGTATGAAGCTAGGTATTTCAGTCGGTGTTCCTAAGGAGATTATCGCGGGAGAGACGCGCGTAGCTGCGACACCGGATTCAGTTAAGCGCCTTGTCAAAGGTGGCTTTGATATCAAGATAGAGGAGGGTGCGGGAGCATTGGCTGGCTTTCGTGATGAGGATTACGAGGTAGTCGGCGCAGAGATTGTATCTCGCAATGAAGTCTGGCAGACCCAGATCGTTTCGAAGATCGCTGCTCCAACAGCCGAAGAGACTCAATGCATTCAATCGGGAGTGATGTTAGTTTCGCTCTTAGAGCCGTTTAGAAACGCGAATTTATTGGAGAGCTTCGCCAAGGGGCGCGTTGATGCTCTAGCGCTTGAGGCGATTCCGCGCACATCGCGAGCTCAAGCGATGGATGTGCTTTCATCTCAAGCCGGAATCGCCGGATATCGAGCGGTTCTTGAGGCGGCCCATCACTACGGTAGATTTTTTCCGATGATGATGACCTCGGCTGGTTCAGCCAAGGCCACAAAAGTCACCGTATTAGGGGCAGGGGTAGCCGGACTGCAAGCGATTGCAACAGCGAGAAAATTGGGAGCCACAGTAGAAGCGTACGATGTGCGTCCGGAGACTCGTGAACAGATCCAGTCGCTCGGTGCAAAATTTATCGATATCAAACTTGAAGAATCGGGTGTTGGTCAGGGTGGATATGCTCGAGAGCTCTCTGACGATTCCAAGAAAAGGCTCCAGGATGCGTTAGATGAGCGCTTGGCTAAGAGCGATATTATCATCACAACAGCAAATGTTCCCGGTCGAAAGGCGCCAACTCTGGTTTCTGAGTCGGTAGTTCATAATATGCGCTGTGGCTCAGTTATAGTTGATATGGCTACTCCTAGCGGAGGTAACTGTCCGTTGAGTGTAGCGGATCAGGTGATCGATATCGGTGGAGTAAAGATAATCGGCCATACGAACTATCCGGCGATGATGCCTACAGATGCGAGTAATTTCTTCGCTCGGAATGTCGTGTCTCTGCTTGACCTATTCGTCAAGGAGCGCGGGCCAGGAGAGCCGACTTTTTTCGTTAATTTGGAGGACGATATTATAGAGTCATCGCTGCTGGTTCATAACGGTGTCTTGCGGATCAAGGGTAGTTAGACCGAATATTGCACGAAAGTGCAAGATTCGGGCGAGCAAGTGCAAGGAGGCACTTGCAAATTGCGAAGCGCAGCTGAGGAATTTGGAGCATTTTCACGGTGAGCGCAGCGAGCTTTGTGAAAAATACGGATTAGGGAAATAGGGTCTTAGATATAGACAGGAGTTTCGGAGGGAACTATGTCAACTACAATGGTAGCAATCTACGTTTTTACGCTTGCGTGTTTTGTGGGATATCACGTTATTTGGGGAGTTACCCCGGCTTTGCATACTCCGCTGATGGCAGTTACCAATGCTATCAGCGCCATCCTAGTTATTGGAGCGATTGTTGTTGCAGGCTCAGCGCAGGCGAGTAACTCGTTTTGGATTCAGACGCTCGGTTTCTTTGCGGTGATGCTGGCCTCAATCAATATCTTTGGAGGTTTTGTCGTTACTAATAGAATCTTAGCTATGTTTAAGAAGAAGTCTTAGGGAGAGTACACGATGATCCTCACCTCTGATGTTGTAGCGTTTTTATATCTAGTGGCTACTGTTTTATTTGTCTTTGGACTAAAAGGTTTGAGTCATCCTAAGACCGCGCTGCGAGGCAACTTACTCTCAATGTTAGGGATGGGGGTTGCGATTGTAGTCACCCTTGCGCGGACGGACATTTACAATTACGCAATAATTTTTGCAGGGCTACTCGCCGGAGCTGTTATCGGAGTGCCACTAGCGATGAAGATAAAGATGACCGCGATGCCGCAACTGGTAGCCGCACTACACAGCTTTGTGGGGCTAGCAGCGGTTCTTGTGGCAGGAGGGACTTACCTAATCCATGCCCACGAAGGTCAGATTAACTCGGTGTTGCTTGTTGAGTTAGTCGCTGGGAGTGCTATCGGAGCTATTACATTTACCGGCTCTCTCGTTGCTTTCGCCAAGCTACAGGGATTAGTTGGTTCAGCACCCCTGGTCTTCAAGGGGCAACACTGGCTAAACGCAGCGCTGATTGGTTCCGTTGTAGCTCTCTCTGTTTTATTTGTAGCAGCGCCGAATGCGGAATCTAATCTTGCAGCTAGTGTAGCGATCTTTTGGCTTATAACTGCGATAGCCCTAGGACTTGGGCTTCTAATAGTGCTGCCGATCGGGGGCTCGGATATGCCCGTTGTGGTCTCGATGCTTAACTCATACTCTGGTTGGGCAGCCTCGGCTACAGGTTTTACACTCAACAATCATCTACTTATAGCAACTGGAGCGCTGGTAGGTTCGAGTGGAGCGATACTTTCGTATATTATGTGTAAAGCGATGAACCGCTCGTTGCTTAATGTGATTCTCGGTGGGTTTGGAACTTCAGCCCAGCAGGCTGCTACGCCAGCATCTGATAAGAGTTGCCGAGCAGCTTCCACCGAGGACGCTGCTTTTGTCTTTGAGAACGCTACTAACATTATTGTCGTGCCGGGTTATGGCATGGCTGTAGCGCAAGCACAGCACGCAGTGAAGGAGCTCTATGAGGCGCTTCACCACAAAGGTGTTGATGTAAAATTTGCCATCCATCCGGTGGCAGGGCGGATGCCGGGGCATATGAATGTGCTCTTGGCAGAGTCTGAGATACCATACGATGATGTGCTTGAACTCGATGAAATAAACCCAGAGTTCTCACGGGCAGATGCTGTTTTGGTAATCGGGGCAAACGATGTTGTCAATCCAGCAGCTAGAAACAACAAGGCGAGCCCACTCTTTGGCATGCCGATTCTTGAGGCTTATAAGTCAAAAATGGTATATGTTATTAAGCGCTCTATGAATCCCGGGTATTCAGGCGTAGAGAATGAGCTTTTTTACCACGATAACTGCTCGCTTATCTTTGGCGATGCAAAAAAGGTCTGTGAAGGGATAGTTAACTGCCTTAAGGCAGACTAGCCCGAATCTTGCACGAAGGCGCAAGATTCGGGCTAGCAAGTGCAAGGAAGTACTTGCAAATTCCGAAGCGTAGCGGAGGAATTTGGAGCCTACAGTTTATGTGGGCACTATGGGTCCCACACAAACTGTAGGTGATGAAGAAAGAGGCCATGGATGGCCTCTTTCTGACCATTTTGCACGGCGAGCGCAGCGATCTTCGTGAAAAATACGGATTATCCAGCGAATAGCTTAATATGTTAGCGATTTTCTATGCCATAGAGCAGGAGATAATAGGGCTCTATTCTGCGTTGTCACAACGAGAGCAGATCTCCCATCGCTGGGCCAAGATTGAGCGCGGAGTTTTTGAAGGTAGCTCAGTTATTCTCGTTAAGAGCGGGGCCGGAAAGGTGCTTTCAGCGATGACTGCCCAATCTATTATCGACCTATTTCGCCCAAGTGCAGTCGCTCTATGTGGGATATCTGGGGCGCTGAATCCGAACTATGCAGGTGGCGACTTAGTTCTTGGAGCTG
The DNA here is from genome assembly GCA_964655155.1 of uncultured Bdellovibrionales bacterium. Taxonomy (GTDB): domain Bacteria; phylum Bdellovibrionota_C; class UBA2361; order UBA2361; family OMII01; genus OMII01. The sequence continues at coordinate 1,579 of CAZZLV010000179.1, read as the reverse complement.
AATTTATTCAGCACGACATTTCAACTGATTATTTTGGCTTTGCGCCAGGTCAAGTTCCATTTACTGACTATCGCATCATACCAGCAGATAGTGTGTTGCTGGAGCATGCATCTAACTTGGTTTTAGAAGGTGCTAAGATACACAGAGGTCGAATAGCTAGTGGCGATCAGTTTATTAGCGGAACTCGAGGACGATCTATTCGCCAACAATTCGGAGCAGATCTGGTCGATATGGAGAGTGCAGCTGTTGCCTTTGTGTGTCACCTCAATCGAATTCCTCTTGTGGTTGCGAGAACTATCTCAGATCAGGCAGACGAAACCGCTGCTCAGGATTTCGGTGATTTTCTACCACGAGCGTCTCTCCATGTTACGGCGTTTATCCGACATATTTTGTTGGCCTAAAGCAGAAGTATGGGCGAGATAAAAGGGCTAGCCTGAATATTGCACGAGAGTGCAAGATTCCGGCGAGCAAGTGCTAGGAAGCACTTGCAAAACCCGAAGTGCAGCGGAGGAATTTGGAGCCTACAGTTTGTGTGGGCACTATGGGTCCCACACAAACTGTAGGCGATGAAGAAAGATGCCATGGATGGACTCCTTCTGACCATTTTGCACAGCGAGCTTCGTAAAAAATATGGACTAGCCGAGATATAAGGGTTTAATGAAGTCGAAGCATTCTAGGTTTGATAAGTACGCTCTTTACACCGCGGCAGTTCAGTCTCCTGGTTATGATGCAGCTTTTTTACGTCGAGTGTATCGAGATCTAGTTGGCAAAGAGCCGCTGCTACTACGCGAGGATTTCTGTGGTGCACATGCTCTGGCCAAAGCCTGGGTGCGCTTAGGTTTAAATAAGCACGCTACAGGTATTGATATTGACCAAGAGTCTTTAGACTACGGTAGGAAGCTTCAAAGTGAAGAGTTGACCCCATCGCAAAATAGACGTCTGACCGTTATGCAGGGTGACGTGTTAACCGCTCGATTACCTCAGGCCGATATAGTATGCGCCTTTAATTTTAGTTACTTTTGCTTTCATGATCGCGCAACGCTAGTGCGATATTTTAGCCGCGTAAAGAGATCCCTGCAAAGCTCCGGGATATTTGTAGTGGATATATTTGGCGGGCCGGATCACGGTGAACCTTCGGTTGACCAACGTAAGATCCCCGGTTTGCGCTATGTCTTTGAGCAGAAGAGTTTTGATCCGATCTCAAATCGCGCTCAATTTTACATCCACCTTAAGCCAGCAGGACAGCGGATGCGAAAGCGAGTTTTTAGCTACGATTGGCGCATGTGGACGATCCCGGAGGTGCGCGAGGCGCTGGCTCAGGCCGGATTCTCACAAACTCTAGTCTATTGGGAGGGAACCGGTCGTAACGGGCGTGGTAGCGGGCGCTATCACCGACGCGAACGTGGTGAGCCTTGCCGAGTATGGACGGCGTACCTAGTCGCTCGCTAGCTTCTGCGCATGCGCGCTATAGCGTTTTTATGTTTAACCTATAGCGTTTTTCAAAAGTCCGTAGCGATATAATCCTAAAAGGCTCTTCGTGGAATCGAGTGGGTAGAATTGGCGTTTCCGGACGTGAACA
>CAZZLV010000178.1:0-5352 GCA_964655155.1 uncultured Bdellovibrionales bacterium | reverse complement strand
GAGAATGCGGGCTCCAGGTAGTGGCATACAAAGTTGCCCTGCACCAGTGGATGGCAGCACCAGTGGATGGCAGAATGCGGGCACCAGTGAATGCGGGGGCACCAGTGGATGGGGGGCAATACGCAAAGAAACAGCGCAGCCAGGTTGCGATAGGCAAAAACCCGGGGGGAGGGGGGGGCAGGGGAAACCAGCGAAGCGCCGCTCCCCTTGCCAGTCGTTTCAATCTTGGCGCAGCCAAGTTGCAATAGGCAAAAAATGGAGCGGGAGACGAGACTCGAACCCGCGACCCTCAGCTTGGAAGGCTGATGCTCTAGCCAACTGAGCTACTCCCGCTCATGCTTTAGCTCAAGGAACGTTCCTTAAACGGCCGCTTCGAGATTGAACAACAAAACGGAATAAAAAGCAACCTACTGCCAAATATCATTTACTGCGAATTATTGATAATTCAGTTCGCCGACTCGGTTCAGGCACCTTGGGATCAGCACCAAACTCATACTCTAGCCCGTCAGAAATACCATCTTCATCTGAATCGATCTGCATTGGGTTGGTTCCAAGTGATAGCTCTTTAGCGTCCGTCAGACCATCGTTATCGGAATCCGCAGATCCTGGATTCATACCTCGCTTCTCCTCTATCTGATCGCTTACCCCATCAAGATCTGCATCCGATACTGCATCGGACTCAGGAAATGATTCGTCAGGCAAAACCTCGACTCCAATCCGCGCAGCCAGCCGCGTTACCAGAACAGAGCGAGGAGCTGAGCTAGCGCTATTTAGGTCTGTGCCGTGCTGCTCTTCAAGTGTATCACTGAAACCGTCCCCATCGCTATCAATCCAAGAATCGTTATCATCCTTCGAAAATGCATCTCCGAGCCAGTTCTCTGGCTTGAACACCCCGCCTGTTGTGCCTGCCACCCCTACACCCTTGCTGGCAGCCTCTGTAGCAGCACCAATCTTAGAGAGCTCATTGAATAAATCCTGCTCTACATTAACCGCTTCCGCTGTTGCCGTTGCAGTAGCTGTGGCTCCAGGGACTGCCGTACCAGAGGTATCTCCGATCGAGGTACTCGTTGGAGTTGAACTAACTGTTCCTGTGGTCACGGCTGTGCCATCTCCTGCCGAGGTTGTTGTAGCCGTCACGGTGCTATTAGGCACCTTGGCCTGCGTTCCAAAATCGTAATCAGTTTGGCAGGCCTTGGTTCCGCTGACCACAACACCAAGGCAAACTACCAAGACTGCTGTGGCAAACCTGTCTAAACTTGAACCTAAACGCATATCATACCCCATGACTAATCAGCAGCCTGCTTGAGCATCATTGATGAGGATTGCTACTCAGGTGCCGCTGTAACCAGGCCTGCTTACTCTTGGCCTCAAGTTTTTGGCTCTAGGTCGCGCCGTTTATCTGACTAGGCGTCATCTATGGCGAACCCAAACCCATTGCTCTTACCCTACCCCGTAAGCACAATTTTAAAAAGAGGTTTGCTAGCACCATCTCTTTGCCTCCCTGTAGCGCTTCTGATAACTTTAGCCCGCAGAGCCGAGCAGCAACACGGAAACATGATATGGAATGTCGCGTTTTCGGGCATTTTTCACATAGAGCACAGCGGGCTTTGTGAAAGATACCGGTTAGCCCGTGGAGTAGCTATATTCTGAAGAAAACAATGGCAGAACCCTTTACTGAACCAACTGCAACTAAACCGGCGCTTACTGAACTGGCTCGGAGCCTCAGAGAAAAGCATGCAACGTTTCACTATCGGAGCTGCTCTGTTTCCCCTGATTCACGGGGCTTGCGGCTGGACTACTCATTTTCGATCACACCCAACCTCACCTTCACACCCCACATTATCGTCCCCCTGCTGGATCCTGCTACGGCTGCAACCCTGGCTAGCTTCAAAGCCGTCCGTCGACTTACGTTTCTTATCGGCATGGTCGAACTACTATCGTACTGGAAGTTGTGTTGCGCTCCCCGGATTGAGATAGAGGCCGGGCACCTCGATTCTCAAGAACTTGCCTATTGGGAGCACCTGACACGTTTTGGACTAGGTGAGTTTTTCTTCCGTAACCAGATCTCTCCCGCGCTACAATTTTCAATATTCTGCTCTAGCTCAAGAGAGGCAGGTGACGAAGTGATTACACCACACCCGAAGCTTCGAAATGATTCGCGCCTGATCCTAGTAGGAGGAGGAAAGGACTCTGTGGTTACACTTGAGGTACTCAAACAATTCTCCAACGAACCGCGCGAGGATCGAGTTGCATTTTCCCTTAATCCGATTCAGGCATCGATAGATGCGGTTCGTGCTGCCCACTATCCCAAACTACTGGTCGGCCAGCGAACGATCGATCCACTCGTTAGAGAACTGAACAATCAAGGTTACCTAAATGGACATACTCCATTCTCGGCCTTACTAGCATTTCTCTCCGTCCTTACAGCATACTCCAACGGCTACCAAACGGTGCTGGCCTCGAATGAGTCGAGCGCCAGCGAGGGCAATACAGAGGTCGCTGGTTTTGAGATCAATCACCAATACTCCAAGAGCTTTGAATTCGAGCATAGATTCCGAGAATATATATCGAGACTACAACTACCAGTTGAGTACGTAAGTTTTTTACGCCCGCTCAATGAACTACAGATCTGCGCGCTGTTTAGCAAAATGAAGCACCAGCACCAGATCTTTCGCAGCTGCAATCGTGAGCAAACTCTTATTGCTCGAAGTCGTGCCCATCAAGCTACGCTATACAACTCAAAAACAAGTGAACCGGAATCAGACAAATTAGCGCTACCTCGATCTGGCTGGTGCGCTTGCTGTCCGAAGTGTGTATTCACTTTTTTAAGCTTACGCGGATTCCTCTCTTCTGAAGAAGTCCAGAAGATATTTGGTGTCGATCCCAGCGCCATGCCTGAGTTTGCTGCACTTATCAGCGAGCTTGCCGGATTCTCAGAACATAAGCCTTTTGAGTGTGTCGGTACATTTGAAGAGGTGCGATCTTGTTTGGCTCACATCATTAAAGAAGGGCCTTCGGAGCAAGTCGCCGAGCAGGACTTTATAAGTATCCGTAGAAGTATCGGAGAAAATCCAGCGATTGCATCAGCTACTCCTATAGACACCTTAATACACCGATGGAATCCTGAACACTTCCTCGATAAACCACTTGAAGCTGCGCTGCGAGCAGCCTTGTTATCAGTTCAGAGGAGTCCCTGCTCGTGAGTACACTTCCAAACTGGAGTGATAAGCGAGTTTTACTGCTCGGATTTGGGGCTGAGGGTCGCGCCAGCTTACAATACGCCGCGCGATCACGAGCACGTGAGATAGCAATAGCCGATCGAGCTGAGATCATCTCGCTTTCGGCAGTGGAGGCAGATCTGGTCAAACACACCTTTCTAGGTGAGAACTGGCTCAGGAACATATCTGAATATGATGTAATTATCAGGAGTCCTGGCGTTCCTCTCCGCCATCTTCAAGAGCCGCAGCAACTATCACCCAGAATACAGATAACATCCAGCACCGAGATATTTCTCGAAAGTCATCGCGATGTGACCATCGGCATCACGGGCACTAAAGGTAAATCAACTACCACAAGCCTAGTCCACCGTTTCCTGACAAACGCCTCTCGGGACGCCAAACTAGGCGGCAATATTGGCCTGCCTGCACTTGAACTTCTTGCAAAACCCGCGGAGCTGTACGTACTCGAGCTCTCAAGCTATCAACTAGCTGATGTCCACCACTCGCCGCATGTCGCTGTGTTTCTCAATCTCTATCCTGAACATCTTGACCACCACGGAGATTTTCAACGCTACGGAGAAGCCAAGGCAAACATAGCTCGTTTTCAAAAATCCGATGATCGCCTCGTTCTTCCACTCAACTCTGAGTTAATTAAACAGCTAACGGCTGGCAGCTTAGCCCAAAGAGTGATTTGGGGCGATCCATCCAAGCATTCATGGATTGAACACGACTATTTCTACTATCGATCTTCTAAAGGTGACACTCACAAAATTTGCAAAGTCAATACATCTTTGATCAAGGGCCCTGGCAATCAAAAGAACATTCTAGCAGCGCTCGCTACAGTTGCGCACCTCTCGATACCCAACGAGGTTCTAGCAAACACCATCGCGACTTTCCGCCCCCTTCCACACCGCCTTGAGCATGTCGGTGTTGTTAATGGGGTGACCTACATCAATGACTCTATCTCAACAGTACCGGAGGCAGCGATCAATGCGCTTGAAACTTTTGGCTCAAATGTTCGAACAGTGTTGTTAGGTGGCTATGACCGCGGCGTTTCGTTTGCTAACCTGATTGATTATATGCTAGGTATAAAGGTTCAAACATTTATTCTCTTTCCTCCCAGCGGCTCGCGAATTTCAGCTGGCCTGCGAGCCCATCCTCTGTTCTCGAGCGCTAAGCATAAGATAATTGATGTTACAACGATGGATGCCGCGATTCGCTATGCTGCTCGTTACACCCCACCCGAGTCCACGTGCCTAATGTCGCCTGCATCTCCCAGCTTCCCACTATTTAAAAATTTCGAAGAACGTGGACTTGCTTTTAGGATAGCAGTTGCGGCTCTTGGCACCCCATCTGCTAATGAGTAGTCGGCAGCGGTGCTGCTAGACTCGCTATATAGTTTAGAACTGATTCAACATCCTCAGTGCTATCGGATTTAGTGAAATAGCCCACCGCCCCGTAGCGCGCAACTTTTTCAGGCATCTGAGCTATCCGGCTCTCACTTGTTGCCACAACTGATGGGCCGATTCCCGCAATCTGCGTTAATAAGTCAAGCGCCGTTGCAACAACATGTAGATCTATTAACACAACCGAGGGCTGCCACGTATTAGTAATTTGCAACGCCTCCTCTACATTCGATACCAATTTACACTCGATTGAGAAATCAGCGTTATATTCCTCAGCAGCCGCTTGCAGCTGGGCAAAGTGCTCACCGTGATCGTCAACCACAAGGAGTTTAACCTCCTTGCGCAGACCGAAATCACCCCTACTATCTGATGGAACGTGAGCCATGTGCCTGCAAATTTACGAACACGCAGGGAATCGTTTCCCTTGAAGTTATTATCGGCAGGTATGCTGTGCGCTTAAACTAAATTATCATAAACCTGTATTTAGGGGGATAAAAACGGTGCAGATGCTCAAAAAACACCAAATATTTTGAACTTTTCGCAGGTGCAACACTGGCACCGTCAGGGTGAGCACTCAAAAATTCAACCTAAATTCGGCAGTTAAGGAGGATGAAAATGGCGCAGGTGCTCAAACGCACGAAGTATTTTGAACCTAAATTCGGCAGTTGCGGGTCTGAAAATGGCGCATATGACTAAAATCACTTTGTCTTTTGAATTTTCGGTGCTCA
>CAZZLV010000177.1:0-5356 GCA_964655155.1 uncultured Bdellovibrionales bacterium | reverse complement strand
CGTGCTTTTAGCCATCTGCACCATTTTCATCCTCCTTAACTGCCGAATTTAGGTTCAAGCCTCCGAAAAGTTCAAAATACCTCGTGCTTTTAGCCGTCTGCACCATTCCCATCCACCTTAACTGCCGAATTTAGGATAAATCTTGCGGCGTTTTCGATTAGATAGGGGCTATAGTGATCTGCAAAAGTCTGTGCCAGTAAAACTGGCAAAGCTTTTGCCGTAAATCACTATAGGTTGTTGTTTTGATTCGCATCCGCGAATCGACAGCGTTTTCTAAAAGCCGTTATATCGCTACGGACTTTTGAAAAACGCTATATATGCATGGCCCTTAAAAATTTTGCACTCAAATCCTAGAACCCTGGCATCTAATCACCTAGGGGCTTGAACCTTAGTTCGACGTCTGTCGTTCGGTTGGGGTAGCAAGGGGCCAACGAGTAGTTAGCGAAAACTTTCGGACGGCTTGTTCCTCTTAGGGTATACTGAAACCAACTATGCTGGTAATGAGGCTGTCCTGGTAATCCTAAAATTCACCAGGAGGTCGGTTGGTTGTTCGGTTTTTGCAGGAGTATTTATGGATCCTCGACAGGTTCAGGATAATGAGCAAAACGTTACAGTGCATACCACAATTGGTGATCTGATCGAAGCAATTACGGATGTAGCGATTCAGGCCGGCAGGACAGAGGAGGAGGGCTACCGATTGGCGTCCTTCACTATAGAAAAGCTCCTGCGAGATAAGCGCCGCAAGGATATATTAACGGCTTAGCGCATTGCGGGTTGTAAATTAGCGAGATTAGGCAAAATCCCGCTATCACATGCTTTTGCTAGGTCGTACTCTACAGTAGTGCCTTAAGTGCTGCGCTTGGTGATTGTTTGAAAGACTACCTCCAACACAGTTGCAGAGGGTGTGTGGATTAGTTTATGGCTAAACTGATTTTAGCCTGGCTTATCGATTTGGCAGCTCGAATTTGAGAACAAAGCTGTTACTTAAAAAGTAATAGCGAGCTTGCGACCTACAAAAAGATCAAAAAAGAGGCGAAGCACGACAAACTGCGTGCGCTCAGGAGTCAGTCTAAAACTTGCTTCCCAAGGCATGCTCTGGCAATCTTTCAAGCACTTGTAATAAAAAGGTGCAGATATGCCGAGAAAAGATCCAGTAATCGCCATAGCCGGAGCTACCGGGCTTGTTGGAAGTGAGATGCTCGTTATCGCCGAGGAACGCAACGTGCCGTGCTCTGAAATACGGCTCCTCGCTTCTAAGGATTCCGTTGGTGAGGTTTACAAATATAGAAATGCAGAAGTTGAGGTAGCTGAGCTTACAGAGCACTCATTTGATGGAGTTGATTACGCTCTTTTCGGAACATCAGCGGAGCTTTCAGCGAAGTTTGTCCCGATTGCAGCTGAGGCCGGAGCAGTAGCGATTGATAACTCCAGCTTCTTTCGGATGCAGCATGGAATACCACTAGTTATTCCAGAGGTTAATCTCAAAGAGGTGACTGAGCACAATAAGATTATCGCCAATCCCAACTGTTCAACTATTCAGCTGGTGGCGGTTCTGCAGGTTATCCACGAGTTGGCGGGGCTCAAGCACGTTGTGGTATCGACGTATCAGTCAGTTTCGGGAGCAGGAAAGCTCGCACTCGATGAGCTGTGGAGTCAGACGATCTCTATTTGCAACCAACAGGAGCTGTCTAAAGAGGCATTCCAGCATCAGATCGCCTTTAATTGCATCCCGCAGATCGATGTCATCCTCGACGATGGTTACACGAAAGAGGAATACAAGATAATGCATGAGAGCCGCAAGATTCTCGGGCTGCCTGACCTAAAGATCACAGCAACGGCTGTGCGGGTGCCGGTATTTTTTGGGCACGCTGAGAGCGTCTTTGTAGAGACAGAGCGTGATGTGGCCCCAGATGCAGTTGTAAAGGCGCTCTCGGCGCGGGCAGGGATAGCTGTTCATGCTGCGATTGATGAATATCCGATGCAGATTGAGATCGCCGGCCAGGATGATATACATGTGGGGCGAGTTAGACGTGACCCATCAGTTCCGCACGGACTCTCTTTGTGGATTGTGGCAGATAATGTGCGCAAGGGAGCAGCTCTTAACGCCGTACAAATTATAGAGAAGTTGATTGCACGCTCAACTAACCCACAGTAGATCGGCGCAGTAAACCGGGGCATTGCAGTGCGGCAGGTTAAGCTTATCGTAGAGTATAACGGCAGGGGGTTTCACGGGTGGCAGAAGCAGCCCGGCTTACGAACAATACAGGGAGAGCTTGAGAGGATCATAGCGACCGTATTGCGCTCACCAGTAGGCCCATTGCATGCTGCTGGAAGGACTGACGCGGGAGTACATGCTAGGGGTCAGGTGGTTACATTTCGCATCGACCGCGAGGTGGATCTATATCGCCTAGCACAGGGGGTGAGTCACCTAATGAAGGGAGAGCTCTCTGTTATCAGCGCAGAGTTCGTGCCTCTTGAATTTCATCCGGGGATATCCGCAACTCACAAACAGTACTCGTATCGAATATTGAATCGCGCAACTCCTGCAGTACTTGAAGCTCACACCCTGTGGCACATCGCGCCGTGTTTAGACTTAGCGCAGATGCAGCACGATGCGGCGTTGCTTATTGGAACGCATGATTACTCGGCATTTCGCGATTCGACTTGCACAGCTGTATCGACAGTCAAGACTATTTACAGCTCAGCGTGGGAGCGGAGCGGTGATGTTCTTATTTACAGAGTTGTGGGAACCGGGTTTCTGAAGCAGATGGTGCGAAATATCGTTGGCACATTAACAGATATTGGGCGCGGGCGGATCCGTGAGCGCACGTTTGCAGAGATCTTTGCCTCTAAGAACCGACGTATGGCAGGCGTTACTGCGCCAGCTCATGGATTAACTATGGATTGGGTCGCGTATAATCCTAAATTCGGCAGTTGCGGGTCTGAAAATGGCGCATCTGACTAAAATCACTGCGGCTTTTGAATTTTCGGTGCTCACCCTGACGGTGCCAGGGTTGCGCCTCCGAAAAGTTCAAAATCCTGTGTGCTTTTAGCCACCTGCACCATTTTCGTTCTCCTTAACTGCCGAATTTAGGATTATATCACTCATGGCTTTTGCAAATTTCTATAGCACAAGCACTCTTTAGCAAGGTTTTGCCTCACTTCCTTAGGACGGCTCTGGATGCCAGCCCGTAAGGGCCGAGTATAGTGCAACAAAAAGCTTTAGCAGCACCTCAACTAGCTCGGTCAGCCCTGAGAATCCGTTGAATGCCCACGCGAACGCCAGAGCAGTCGTAAGCATATTCCAAGACAGGATGTAGAGCAGCCCGACATAGAAGCCACCTCTAATCAGATTAATGTCACTCTGTATCGGTGATATATCACGGGCGTTCATTAAAAGGTCGATACCGTAGCCGATTCCGATCAGCATCAGTGGCGCTCGTGGATTTTCAGAGCCCAAAGCAAATGTCAGTAGGATGGCGATAAAAGTACAGATCGGAAGAATGTAGGGTGCTAGGGCGATAAAGGCGTTAAAGTGAGCGGTCTGCTTGGTATACTCATACTGTAAGCTTCCTGAATGCTCACCTACCTCCATCCGTTTATTTCTATTACCAACGAGAGATGAGATGACCTCATGCTTCCACTCATGCACAAGAACCGATATGTGCCCCTTCAATACATAGTGTCCCAGGCCAATACCAACTACCAGTGAAGCGAAAAAAAGCGCCACTGATGATAGCTCAGCGTAACGAAGCTGCAATAACGCGACTCCGAAAAAAATGACGCCAGTGGGCAGCAATAAGGCGAGAGATAGAAAAAAAGCGAACCCACCAATTATCTGATCGCTTGTATCCTCAGCTTCTTTCCTTCGTGGCTTAAAAAGTCCCATTTTAGAATTCCAATGTCTGGCCCAATTTACCGCCAAGCTAAAATAATAATCCTAAATTCGGCAGTTGCGGGCCCGAAAACGGCGCATCTAGCTAAAATCACTGCGGCTTTTGAAATTTCGGTGCTCACCCTGACGGTGCCAGGGTTCAAGCCTCCAAAAAGTTCAAAATCCTTGGTGCTTTTAGCCACCTGCACCATTTTCGTTCTCCTTCACTGCCGAATTTAGGATAATGCCTTACGGCAAAAGGCTTGCAGTTCTACTGGCACGGCCTTTTGCAAATCACTATAGACGAGTATTTCCATATGATACTGAAATTGAGTGCGCCTACGGATTGTAACCTTCTTGATTAATATCGGGGAAGGGGTGTTGTATAGTGAATAACAGCCGAGGGTTAAGGGCGACTTGGCGCTCCTCGTGGCGTTGAATTGATACATTCTCCGAAGATTTTTGAAGTAGTTATTCATGCTTACAAGGCAAAAACGGCCATTTCGTTGTGTATTCTTCCTTGTCAGCCCCTGATCGAGGCTGACTAGTACCCACAAATACCCGAGACCGCATCTGTATCAAGAAATCCGAAAACTTTAAAATAAACACAGAGAAAAAGAGAACAGGGCGAATAAAAATTCCTTTTCTCGCTGTTTTCGGATTCTCTGTGTTCAATTTTACTTTTGTAACTACTCAACGGTTTTAAACGTTGTGGTTCATGCTTGATGTTTTAATATCGCCATTTCGTTTTTCATTCTTTCGTATCATCCCCTGATTGGGGATGTGGTATTTTGGGTGAGTAGTTAATGCTTCTACCCCGGTTTGGCCCGAAAGGCCGCCAGTTGCCAAAAAAATTACTCTCTGATTTTATTGGCTCTATGTGGCAACGCTAAACGCTAAACGCTGTCTAGCCGAGCAAGTATCTCGGCAGGTTCCTCATACGATAGATCTTTTGAAATCTCGTGATGAACTAGGGTGTGCAATTGTTTGGATAGCAATGGTCTTAAGATCCCAAGGAGGCGGGGTTCGGCTATGATCGTGAGTGAGTCAAAGCGGTGTTCAAAGGCTCCTTGTTGCAGGAACTCGATAATCTCGCGGTAGAACGTCTTTAAGCTTCGGTCGCGCGAACTCTCTTGACTGGAATACGCATGGCGGGCGCGCATGCGGTTGTCGGTTGAGCGTCCGGGTGAATCGCTCTCTAGGTCTTGAGTACGTAGGATGCCGGCAGGGTTGCCGATCTCTCGGATAAGCTCCAGAGGTCGAACCCCGCTACGAGCAAAGATCCGAACCTCCTCATGACTAGCAACGACGATCCATTCCTGTTTCATATCACTATCTCTACCGCGGATGTGTGAGGTAGAAAGTGATGCTGCGCAGGTAGGCGCGGTTAGGTCCGTTTTTGTTCCAATAGAGTTAGGAACAGTGTGCGATTATCCTAAATTCGGCAGTTAAGGAGGATGAAAATGGTGCAGATGGCTAAAA
>CAZZLV010000176.1:0-5377 GCA_964655155.1 uncultured Bdellovibrionales bacterium | reverse complement strand
TTTTAGCCATCTGCACCATTTTCATCCTCCTTAACTGCCGAATTTAGGATAATTAATTTGACCCTAAGCGCGGAATCTCTAATGACAAGCCACGCCAGAGATACTTATATAAACACCAAAGTAATAGGCTAAACTTGTCATGTTTGCGATGAGCCCTATCACGCTAGATCAATCCTGAGCAGTCCGAATTTAAACCGCCTCAACGGTAACTTGCGAGCAGTTGCCATTTATCCTAAGAACTGCAGTTAGGGCGGATGAAAATGGCAAGGCTTTTGCGGTAAATCACTATAGATTGTTGTTTTGATTCGCGTCTGCGAATCTATAGCGTTTTCCAAAAGCCGCTATATCGCTCATGACTTTTGAAAAACGCTATAGAGTTTTTGTCTTCTGCGGCGCTACTTGGCTAGCCCGAATATTGCACGAAAGCACAAGATTCGGGCGAACAAGTGCAAGCAAGCACTTGCAAATTCCGACTAGCCGCGGAGGAATTTGGATTTTTCACGGCGAGCGCAGCGAGCTTCGTGAAAATACGGACTAGTGATGATGTTTATGGTGGTCAAGATTGCGCTCGCCCTGCTATTGCGAGTAATTCTTTTCAAAAATCACTCGCGCAGGGTTTATCTTTCTCCAAATAGCGCAGTACCAACGCGAACAATATCAGCGCCCTCTTCAATTGCCACCTCAAAATCTGCTGACATACCCATACTCAGAAGGATCGTGCGGCCTTCAAAGCAGCCACATACTTGGCTCGCCAGAAGAGATTCGCGCAACTCGCTCATCGCCCGAAAGTCTTGCCGAGATTCCTCTGACACCGCATACAGCGGCGTTATCGTCATTAGCCCCAGCAAAGCCAAGCTATCCTGGTGGCGAGCTGTTTCCTGGGCTACTGCAGCGATCTCCTCTGCACCGAAACCACTTTTATGCGGATCACGTCCTATATTTACCTGCAAAAATATCGGTTGCCGCTTGCCGATCAGGCGCGACTCCTGAGCAATCGCCTCTAGAATCTTGTGCGAATGAACAGACTCAATTACATCAGCCGAGCGCACCGCCTCACGCACCTTGTTACTCTGTAGTGGCCCTATAAGGTGTATCTCTGCCGCTACCGATAAGTCAGCGCGTTTAGCCTTAAGCTCTTGAAGGTAGTTCTCGCCAAACACAATACGTGTTCCGCGCACATAAGCTGCCGCAGCATACTGCTCCATCTCAGCCACACTCTTGCGCTTGGAAACAGCAACTAACGTTACTGCAGTTGGATCGCGCCCAACGCGAGCGGCAGCTCGCTCTATGGCTTTAACAACCTCAGCGAGACGCTGCTCAATCGCTATCATGATATACCCCTTAGCTCCGCGAGAAGTGCAGCTATATTCAGTCCAACTACATTTGAGTAGGAACCACGGATTGAATCAACGTACTGCAATCCGATCCCTTGAATAGCATACGACCCCGCTTTATCAAGCGGTTCTCTGGTGGCAACGTACTCACGGATCTCATGCTTGGTCATCGCTCTCATAGTGACATCTGTAACGTGCGACCAAACACGACACAGCCTATGCTGCTCATTAACGATAGCGATGCCACCCCAAACCTGGTGCGTTCGCCCCTGAATGCACATTAGCATCTCCAAGGCCTCGCGCTCTGAGTCCGGCTTGCCAAGGGATCGCCCATCAATAAACACGGTCGTATCTGCACCAATAACATAAGCCTGAGGCTCCATGACTGCGATAGTCGTAGCCTTCAGACGTGCCAGTCGCTCGACCATCGCTTGTGGCGACTCTCCCAGCTCAGGAGTTTCGTCAACACCCGGCACTTTGACCGAAAAAGCCACTCCAGCTTGTGAAAGGAGCTCAAGTCGCCGTGGGGACGCAGAAGCAAGTACAATCGGAGATGGGAGCGATTTACCTCTTTCCATCACTGCTCCTCTTTTAGTGATAACAGCTCAACAAGCGCTAGCAGACAAACTTCATGAAGTGCGCGTGCACACACAATAATCTTGTTCCCGGAGCTGTCTTGTAGCTCCAACCGCCATTGGCGTTGATCCTCACGCATACATTCGACGACTACACTACCGCAAGCTTCTATCAGCTCTACCAGCTCATCAACCGACGGAATCCAAAAGAAATGCTGGCGATGATCCTCGGGTAGCGGCTTAATCGTACCTGCTGTGAGCGAGAGGATTCGTGGCCCTGGCAGGACTTGAAACTCTTCAAAGCCGAGGTCAGCAAATCCACGAGCCACAAGGTCACCCACTTCAAAGCGCGGCTCCAGCCCAAGCTGACGCAGCTGATTACAGAGCGCAAATTGATCCTTGGTGAACCACATAATTTTTTGACCAGCAAATATGGAACTTATAGCGTTTTTCAAAATTCCGAAGCGATATAGCGGCTTTTGGCAAACGCTATCGATTTGCGGACGCGAATCAAAACAACAACCTATAGTGATTTACGGCAAAAGCCTTACCAGTTTTACTGGCAAGGACTTTTGCAAATTACCGCACAAACTAGGATTCAGCGTTTGGCTGCATCCGATCGAGCATCTCTACGGTGGATGTTCCACCTTCAACAACTGTCATTTCAGATACCCGTGTAAGCCGCGCTTTCTTATGAAACTCCGGAATCGAAAGCACTCCAACATTACACATAGTTGAACGCAGCTTAACGAGTGAAACATCGACCTTATCAGAGAGCGGCCCACTATACGGCACATATGCATCAACCCCCTCCTCAAATATTAGCCCAGCAGTCTCACTCTGCTTATACCGTTGCCAGTTACGAGCTCGATTGGATCCTTCACCCCAATACGGCTTGTACAATCGCCCACGGTAGCTAATCTTTGCTGTAGGACTCTCCTCAGTCATTGCAAAATATTTACCCATCATGACGAAGTCGGCTCCCATCGCGAGAGCGACTATCATCTGCGTATCTGAGTTCAATCCACCATCTGAGCAGATCGGCACATAGATTCCGGTTTCCGCCAAGTAGGCATCACGCTCACGGGCTACATCCATAACCGCACTAGCTTGACCACGCCCGATACCCTTCTGCTCGCGCGTTATGCAGATCGAACCGCCACCTATACCAACTTTAACGAAATCAACATCGGCCTTCTCAACTAAATACCGAAAAGCATCGGCTGAAACTATATTTCCACCACCAAGCACTATACTGTCACCGTAGGTAGCGCGCAGCTTGCGAGCAGCATCTGCCTGCCACTCCGTATATCCGTCTGAAGAATCAAGGCAGAGGCAATCGACTCCAGCCTCTACAAGCGCCGCTGCCCTCTCCATATAGTCAAACGTATTCAGCGCTGCCCCTACAAAGAGTCGTTTGCGCGCGTCGGTCAGTTCATCTGGATAGGAGTGATGGTCATAGTAGTCCTTACGGAAAACGAGTGCGCGCAGATTGCCCTGCTTATCAACGATCGGGAGACATTCTTTCTTATTCTTCCAGAGTAAGTTAGTAGCTTCCTGTAAGCTCACACCCTCTTCTGCCAAGACAAGCCTCTCGCGCGGAGTGTAGAAACCCTCAACACACTGCGAAAGGTCGTCCTTGTACTCCCAGAAATCCTTGCTCGTAAGGAGCCCGAGCAGCTTTGAATCTCGCTGACCGTTTTCGGTTATGGCTATAGTTGAGTGACCTGTCTTACGACGCAGCGCCAAGGCATCCGAGAGAGTCGCGGTTGGAGGCAAATTTGAATCCGATTCAACGAAACCAGCCTTATGCTCCTTTACTTCTCGCACCATCTTGGCTTGAGATTCGATTGATTGAGAGCAAAAGATAAATGCACACCCGCCCTTACGCGCAAGAGCTATTGCTAGCTCCGGGCCAGACACCGCCTGCATCGCTGATGAAACAAATGGTGCCTTGAGGGCTCTACGCATACCCTCAGCGGGCCTGTAGCGTTGGATTGGGGTTTTAAGAGTAACATTTGCCGGCACATGCTCTTTGGTTGTTAAACCCGGCAAAAGCAGATACTCATGAAAGGTATGAGACACATCGTCTATGATTATCGCCACGGAACCTCCTGGTTATAAAACAGGCTAATCGATAACACCAGTTGGGACGGTAGACTACCGCGAATCGGCTACTTACACAAAGGGCTGGCGAGGGGGTAGGGCCTTTGGTGTGGCTGCATAAGGTCAAGGTAATCTCCACCCCACTATAGCGACTTGCAAAAGTCCGTGCCAGTAAAACTGGCACGGCTTTTGCCGTAAATCACTATAGGTTGTTGTTTTGATTCGCGTCCGCGAATCGATAGCGTTTTCCAAGAGCCGCTATATCGCTACGGACTTTTGAAAAACGCTTTAGGTTAACTACTTAAGCAAAGATACACCATGCCCAAACATACGATGACAATAATAAATAGAGAACAAAATGGCCGTTTTAATCGATTAAGCATGAATAACTACTTCAAAACTGCTGAGTAATTACGAAAGCACGGTTGCTCTGATAGGCTCTCCATGACAACTTAAGAGCTGTCTTACCCTGTATTAGTTAGGTCGCATATGTCACTAGTTTCCCACTCTATTGATTCTCACGGAGTAGTTATAATTACTCTGAATGATGAAGCCAACCTTAACGCGATGAGCGAGGAGATGGCAGCTCAATTCTCAAGTTTAATCGCAGATCTGCGCTCCAATAAGTCTGTTAATGTGATTATTCTCTCGGGAGCAGGTCGATCATTTTCAGCCGGAGGCCATCTTGAGATGCTTGATGCTAAGCGCTCTAACAGCAAGGAGGTTAATTACTCCGGCATGCTCTCTTTCTACAACTCATTTCTCTCGATCCTGGAGCTTCAAGTGCCGATCATCGCCGCACTGCACGGCGCTGCGGTGGGTGCTGGATTGTGTCTCGCCTGTGCTGCGGATATTCGTATCGCTGCAAGCAATACAAAGCTAGGATTTACTTTTCTAAAGCTCGGTCTCCATCCGGGCATGGGTGGAACATTTCTCGTTCCCCGTATAGTAGGAAAAAGTATCGCTACTGAGCTATTACTTACTGGTAGGATTATCTCATGTGAAGAGGCCTATCGTATAGGACTCGTATCAAAGATCGCCGATCCCGACCACCTTATACACGATGCGCGCTCAATCGCTAGTGAGATCCTCGCATGTGGGCCAGAGGCGCGGCTGCAGCTACTCGAAACGATGCGTGGGGATCTAGCGGGGCTACCAGTTGCTTTAGAACGTGAAGCGCAGATGCAGAGCATCAACTACAACAGCAGCCAGTTCTCCGAGGGCCTAGCAGCCGTGCGTGAGAAGCGAACAGCTAAGTTTGGGCCACGCTAGCGTTGTGCTGAGATCCTAAAAAGAGAAGTTGCGGGCCCTATAGTGATCTGCAAAAGTCCGTGCCAGTAAAACTGGCAAGGCTTTTGCCGT